>WJJW01000239.1 GCA_014729455.1 Candidatus Eiseniibacteriota bacterium | reverse complement strand
GGTGAAGATCTCGTGGACGGCCGTCACCGAGTTCGTCGACGGCGACCCGATCACGGTCCCGTTGGACTACATCGTTCACCGGGACACGAGCCCCGGGTTCACCCCCTCCGTCGACACCGAGATCGCGACCGTGACCTCGGCGACCCACTACGTCGACGCTCTGCCGAACGACTGCGCGACGTACTACTACCGCGTCTGCGCGAGCGCCTGCTGCGCCGAGGGGGGCTTCTCCCCCGAAGCATCGGCGGTCCGTCCGTCGGCCCCGCGGTGCCCGACCGACGTCGCGGCGGCGATGGGATCCCAGGAAGGGGAGCTGTCCGTCTGGTGGACCCATCCGACCCAGCGGGAGGACCTGAGCGATCTCCCGCTCGAGGAGATCCAGGCGACCTGGGTCTACTACGACACGATCCCGGGCAGCGACGCGCAGAAGGCGATCGTGAGCGGGAACGGGACCTCGACGACCCTGACCGGTCTGGTCGGCTGCGCCACCTACTACGTCCGCGCGCGAACGGTCGACGCCTGCGGCCATCCGAGCGACAGCCAGTGCTACGGCAACGAGATCACGGTGCCGCTCTCCTCGCCCTGCGATCCCGCCGTCCCGGAGGCCCCCGGCTACCTGACGGTCCTGCCGTACGACCAGCGCCTCGACCTCACCTGGCCGGCGAACCAGACCGACTGCGACCTGCAGGGCTACCGGATCTACTACGGACACTCGACGGGGATCTACAACGGGACCGGCGCGACCGAGGGGGTCTCTCCCGTCGAGGTGTCGGCCGCCGAGGTCACCTCCGGGGGTCAGTGCGAGTTCAGCCTGACCGGCTTCGAACCGTGCACCGAGGTCTATGTGGCGGTGGCCGCGATCGACCGGTGCGATCCGCCGCACGAGAGCGGGCTCTCGCCCGAAGGGCATGAGACCACCGTATGCGCCCCATGCGAGATCCAGGCCGGGTGTCCGTCGTGGGTGACGACCCCCGCGGCCGGCCACGCCGACGTGCACCTGGAGGTCTACACGATGAGCGGCGGGACGGAGACCCTCGCCCGGCTGCTGCCGGCGTGGGAGGGACCGGCCCAGGCCCTCGAGGTCCTGTACGGCCGACCTCTGGTCTCGATCTGGAACGCGGACGGCTCGGCGGGAGAAGACGGTGCGGTCGGCCCGCAGCCCGCCGGGATCGAGCTCGACCTCGACGACGTGACGGTCCCGACCTGGAGCGACGAGGCGGACGGCCAGCCGCTCGTGCTGGTCCTCGATCAGGACGTTCGCGATCTCGAGTTCGATCTGACGTTCAAGGACGAGCAGGGCGGATCCTGCGGATCGATCCGGACCGCCCGCGGCGCGGAGCTCTTCGACGACTTCGACGATGGGGACATCAACGGGTGGTCCGTGGTGAGCGGAAGCTGGTCCTCCGATCAGCTCGAGCTCTACCAGTCCGACCCGACCGGGGTCCACATCATGGTCGGATCGGCCGAGCTCGCCGACCTGACCTACGAAGGGAAGATCAGGATCGTCGACGGGACCACGACCTACTTCCTCTTCCGCTACACCGACAGCAGCAATTTCCACCTCTTCGGGATCAAGTCCAGCAGCGACATCGTCCGCTTGGGGAAGATCAGCGGCGGCTCCTGGTCCGAGCTGGCGACCTACAGCACCTCGATCTCCTCTGGCGTCTGGTACAACCTCAAGCTCGTCTTGACCGGGAAGACTGCGGAGGTCTACTTCAACTGCGCGAAGGTGATCGAATACACCGACAACCAGATGGCCGCGAGCGGCAAGATCGGCTTCCGCACCTACAACACGGCGACGCGCTACGACGACGTCCGGTGCCAGCCTGCCGCACAGCTTCCCTGATGCCGACCCTGGTTTCGCTGATCGCAGCGCTGTCTCTCGCGGGAGCCGCGGATCCGGCGCCGGCCGGGCCCGCGGCTTCGACGCTGCGGATCGTCTACACGGCGGAGGTCCGCGGAAACCTCCTCCCGTGCGTCTGTCCGACCCGGCCGCTCGGCGGTCTCGCGCGACGGATCGGTTGGGTCGATTCCCTCCGGACGGCGTCGACCGTCCCGACGGTGGTCGTCGACGCGGGGGCGCTGCTTCCCGGTCCCGCCTTCTATCCGCTGCTGGCTCCAGAGGATCTCGCCGGGCTGCGCGCGCTCCATGTGGAGGCGGCGGAACGGATCGGGTATGCGGCGATCGTCGGCGAACCGGCCGGGCCGGAGGAGGGGTCCCTCCCCTGGCTGCCGCCGAACCGATCCCGGACCGTCGAGGTCGCGGGACGGTCCATCCGGTTCGTCGCGGTTGGAGAGGATGTCCCCTTCGTGGCGGAGGAGGGGCTCCCGGCTTCCGTCGGATCGGCAGACCTGACCGTGCTGCTCTGCGACGGGGACCTGCACCTCGCCCTGCGATCGGCCCCGCTGGTGAAGGCCGACGTGGCCGTCGTCTCCCGGGGAGCGCTCTACCGGTCCCCGCTCGAGCGGGGCGGCACCCTGTTCCTCGGACCCGGGGCGGAGGGGAAGCAGGTCGGCGCGATCACCGTACAGTTCGCCGGTACCGGCGAATTTCGTCTCTCCCAGGCGACGCTGCGGCCGATGGACCGGGCGGTTCCGGTCCCGCGGGAGTGGCAACGCCGGGTCGAGGAGACCGTGCTCTGGCTCGAGAGGCGGAGCCCGAGCGGCCTCGCCCCCGCCGAGTGATCGGCACCCGGATCGCAGGCCGACCCGCCCTCGCTTGACCGTTCCCGGATCGAGGCGTATCCTGGTCCTCAGTGACAGTGAAGGTCGGTGTCCGTTTCGGGCCGTACCGACCAGATCGATGATCGTGAACCGACCGCTTCCAACCCTGGAAGCGACTTCCCGTTTTCGGTCACGAGCGACCCGACTGCATCGCCTGCGCGAGCTCTTGGAGGACCGATTATGAACCTTGGGTATTGCACTCGGATCCTGTTGATGGCTCTTTGTACGCTTCTTCTGCCCCTGCTTCCCGCGGCCGCGGAGCTCGACGGGCGGACACAGGGGGGAGACTCCGGCGACCGGACCGATTCCGGTCAGACGGTCCGGCTGCACCTCCGTGGTGAGGACGGAACCTGCATCCGCGTCGTCACCGCGGGAGTCCGCACGCGCAACGCCGATCCTTCGCCTCCGTCGGCCTCCGGCGTGATCACGCTCCCGGCCGGCCCGAGCGAGGACAACATCATCTGGGCGGGGCTCTACTGGGTGATCCTCGCCGATCTGCCGCCGAGCATCGCCGTCACGCTGAACGGCGATCCCGTCACCGCGGAGGCGCTCTCCGTGACCGGGTCCCCTTGCTGGCCCGAGGAGCACGCCTACCCGTTCTTCGCCGACGTGACCGCCCTCGTCGTTCCCGGCGCGAACGCGATCGACGGTCTGGAGGACGGAGGGGTCCTGGCCACCTCCCCGGAGAGCGAGGGGGCGAGCCTCGTCGTCGTCTACGAGGATCCCGAGACGACCGCCTGCGAGATCCTCGTCACCGACGGCAACGATCTCCTCAACGCGCCGGGACAGATCGTCGACCTGCCGCTTCCGCTCACCTGCGGAGACGACCGGGAAGCGACGCTTACCTTCATCGGAGCCGACGGACAAACGGGCGCCCACGGATCCGCTCCGGACGACCAGATCTGGAACGGGGCGCCGCTCGGCAACCAGGACGACTGGAACGCGAGCGACCCCGGCGCGTCCGGGGCCGAGCCGGATCTCTCCTGGGACACCGATCCCTGGCCCGTCGTGACCGGCGGGGGAAACCTGGCGTCGGTCGAGATCCCGCTTCTCGGCGGACCGGGAGACTGTGTGAACTGGATCGCCACGGTGATCGAGGTCGGCGTCCAGCAGTGTCAGCCGGTGCCGGCCGAGTCCTCGACCTGGGGGCAGATCAAGAGCCGGTTCCGCTAGGAACGAACAAACGAGAGGCGT
>WJJW01000238.1 GCA_014729455.1 Candidatus Eiseniibacteriota bacterium | reverse complement strand
GTATGGAGGACCTCGTCCACCAGATCGGTGCGGTCGTAGACCGGGACGATCCGCACCCCGTCGGGGAGGCTCGGCTCGATCTGCTCGATCCGCTCGCGCACCAGCCCGGCCACCTCGTGGCTGTTCTCCCCCATCAGCATGAAGGCGAGCCCGAGGACCGTCTCGCCCTCCCCCTCGGCGGTCACGGCCCCGCGGCGGATCGCCGCACCGTCGCGGACGACCGCGATCTCTTCCAACCGGATCGGGACGCCGTCGCGGGCGGCGACGATGACCCGCGCGACGTCGGAACGGCTGGTCAGGATGCCCGCCCCCTGCACGAGCTGGGCCTCTCCGGTCGAGACGATGCCGCCTCCCACGTTCCGGTTGTTCCGTTCGAGCGCGGCGAACACGTCCTGGAAGGTCAGGTCGTATTTCAGCAGCCGTTGCGGATCGATGACGACCTGGACCTGCCGCTCCTCGCCGCCCCACGTGTTGACTTCCGCGATCCCGGCGACGCTGCGGAGCTGCGGCTTGATGATCCAGTCGTGGATCGTGCGCAGCTCTCGGATCGTCCGTCCGTCGCCGACGATCCGGTAGTGGAAGATCTCCCCCAGGCCGGTCGCGACCGGGCCGAGGGTCGGCCGCGGGATCCCATCGGGCAGCTCGACCGCCTGCAGGCGCTCGGAGATCAGGTAGCGCGCGAAGTAGAGATCCACCCCCTCCTCGAAGATCGCGGTCACCTGCGACAGACCGAACTTCGAGATCGACCGGACCTCCTCGAGACCGGGGAGGCCGGCGATCTCCTGCTCGATCGGGAAGGTGACCTGCGCTTCGATCTCCAGGGGCGAGAGCGACGGCACGTCGGTGTTGATCTGCACCAGAACCGGGGTCGTGTCCGGGAAGGCGTCGATCGGCAGCTCGCGGAGGGAGATCACGCCGACGACGACCAGGATGCCGGTCAGCGCGATCACCGCCCAGCGGTAGCGGATCGATCCCTCGATCAGCTTCGAGAGCATCGACCGCTACTTGCCCAGCGTCTCGACCACGTCGCAGCAGCCGGCGCCGATGCTCCCCTTCGAGATCTGGGTCTTCAGCAGGAACGAGGCGTCGGTGACGACCTCTTCGTGCGGCTCGATGCCGGAGAGGATCTCCACGCGCTCCCCCCGAACGCCGCCGGTGCGGATCGGTCGCGTCTCGAAGAGATCCTCCTCCAGTCGCACGAACAGACAGGGACGATCCTCCACGTACTGGACCGCCTGGACCGGGACCAGCGCGACCGCCGGAGTCCGTCCGACGGAGATCCGCGCTTCCCCGTACGCGCCCGCCTTCAGGAGACCGGACGGATTGTCGACGACGGCGCGGACCCGCAGGCGTCGGTTGCCGGGATCCAGGGAGCCGGACACGGCGATCACCGTACCCTCGAACGTGAGGCCCGGGAGAGCATGGACGGAGAGGGAGACCTCCTGGCCCGAACGGACCAGCCCCGCTTCCTGCTCGACCACGTCGAGCTCGGCCCACATCCGTTGCATGTCGGCCACCTCGAGAAGAGTCTCCTCCGCATCGACGACCTGCCCCGGAACGACGGCGCGGGTGACGACGCGGCCGTCCTGCGGGGCGACGATCCGCAACAGATCGCTCTCGGTGGACTCCGCGCTCATCGCTCCCCGGCCGATGGCCCGGAGACGGCGCTCCGCCGCGATCCGCTCCGCCTTGGCGATCTCCCACTCCTGCCGGTGGGCCAGGATGTCTCGGTCGGAGACGAGGCCCTGATCGTGAAGGGCCGTGGCGCGATCGAGATCCACGCGCGCGAGCTCCTCCTTCTGCTCCGCGACCACGATCTCCGAGCGCATCCGGGCGATCTCCGCACTCCGGAGGAGGGCCAGGGGGCGACCGGCTTCGATCTCGTCCCCGAGATCCACGAAGACCTTCTCCACCGTCCCGGCGATCGGGACCGAGACGCGGGAGAATCGATCCTCGTCGTAGACGACCTGCGCGACCGCCTCGACCGTGTGCTGTTCCGGGGGGAGCGCTGCGGGGACCGCGCGGAGGCCGGCCTTGCGCGCCGCTTCCGTCGTGGCCAGCCGGAGCAGGGGACCCCGGTGCGTGGCGGCGGCTTCCTCCGAATCCTCCAGCCACGGCTCCAGCGTCGGAAGACAGATCGCGCAGAGGGCCGACGGCACCCGGTGCTCGCCGCACTGCGGCTCCTCCCGCGGGGCGGGTCGCGCACCGCGGGCGAGATCGGCCATCGACCTCACCCCGCCGGAAGGACGGGGATTGCAGAGATCGCACTGAGACTCGGGAAGTCCGTGCTCCGCGCACCAGTCGGCCGCAGCCTGGTTCGCCTGGTCAGCCTGGTCCGCGGCGGACGGTTCGTTCTTCTGCTCGCATCCGGGACTGGCAAGCAGCAGCCCGATGATTGACAGCGATCCGAGGATCGCCAGAGAGCTTCGTCGCATGTTGATCGACCTCCATTCGCGGATGAACGGCGGTTCGCACACGCCCGCGCGGCGCATGCGGCTTCGCGCTCGACTCGTGCGAATGGAGGATCAGCAGATCAGGGGAGTGGACCGGAGGGAGATCGGGTCGCTCGGCGGGGAGGTCGGGTCCGGCTGCCCAGCGGACCGGGTTCCACCCGACGGTGAGCCGCTCCCGAGACCGGGATGCCAGGCCGGAGACGAATCGGGGTCCGTCGTCTGCTCCGTGGCCCGGATCGTCCCGACCCAGGTCGTCGTTCGCCCGGCATCGTCGCAGCCGGGGCAGGGAAGCACCGCCGCGAGACGGGACGCCTCTCCATCATCCGGGGAGACCGCCTCGGGCTCTCCGCAGCAGCACGCGGTGGAACCGGCGAACAGATCCCCTTCCTCCTCGCAGTAGAGGCAAACGGCCCAAACGGTGGGGTTTCCAAGACCCCACAGAAAGGCGAAGGCCAGGAGGAGAACGGGCAAGCCGTTCCGGACGGAGTTGGATCGCATGTTCCAGTGCATCCAATAAGCTTATCGAACGACGTGGGAGCCGGTCAAGGACGCACCGCCCGCGGGTGGGCCAGCCTCCGCAGGAGCGCCAGGTTCTTGCGGTCCATGTCGTCGGCCTTCGGCGTCTCGAGGATCTTCGGGGTTTCCTGGAAGCGGGGATCGCGCATCAGCATGCCGAACGGCTTGGTCCCGATGGTCCCCTTGCCGATGTGCGCGTGGCGGTCGACGCGGCTGCCGAGGTCTTTCTTCGAGTCGTTGACGTGGAAGCAGCGGATCGAATCGATCCCCAGGATCGCGTCGAAGCGGCCGAAGACCTCCTCGTACCCCTCGGGGGTGCGGAAATCGTACCCGGCTGCGAGAACGTGGCAGGTGTCGACGCAGACCCCGAACCGCTCCGGGGACCGGATCAGCTCGAGGATGCGCGCGAGGTGCTCGAAGCGGTAGCCGAGGTTCGTGCCCTGACCGGCGGTCGTCTCCAGCAGCAGCATCGTGGCCGAGCCTTCGCTGCGCGCGCAGACCCAGTCCAGACTCTCGGCGATGCGCCGAAGGCCGGTCTCCTCCCCCTGCCCCATGTGCGATCCCGGATGCAGCACGAGATACGGGATCTCCAGCAGATCGCACCGCGCGACCTCTTCGAGAAACGCCCGGCGCGAGCGTTCGTTCAACGCCGGATCGGGGGAACCGAGGTTGATCAGGTACGAGTCATGGACGACTGGGAGCATCGGGTGCTTCCCCAGAGCCTCGCGCCAGAGCCGGACGTCCTCTTCGGTGAGCGGCTTCGCCTTCCACTGGTTCGACGACTTGCTGAAGAGCTGGACCGCGCGGCAGCGGTACTTTGCCGCCGCGTAGACCGCGTTGGCGACCCCGCCGGCGATCGACATGTGGGCGCCGACGAACGGCGCGTCGGCCTTCTGCGTCGGGATCATCGGATCCGTTCGAGGAGGGCGATCAGGATCCGCGCCTGGAAGCGGGCGTCGTGCAGCGCGTTGTGCGCGACCTCCCCCTCCGCCAGGCCGGCGAGCCCCGGGAGTTTCTTCAGGAGGTAGTCCTTGTTCGCGTCCCACCAGGAGATGCCGAGCGCGCCCATCGCCAGCGACTTCGAATCGATCGCCTTGTAGCCGAAGACGTTCTCGATCCCGAAGTGGTGGAAGTAGAAGTTGATGTACGCCCAGTCGAAGACGGCGTTGTGGCCGACGAAGACCGGCTTCTCCCCCTCCGCCAGGCAGCCCGCCGTCCACGAGGCGAACCGGCGCATCGCCTCCCCCGCTTCGACGCCGTTCTCTTCGAGATGCTCGCGGGTGATTCCGTGTACCGCCATCGAAGACTTCCGGAAGCCCGGGAAGATCGGCTTCAGCTCGACGTAGAGCTCCCGGCCCGTCGTGAATCCTTCGGCGGTCGCCCGGACCTCGACGGCGCCGATCGAGACGAGGTTGTACTCCGGCGGCAGAGGCCCCGAGGCCTCCACGTCGACGGAGAAGTAGACGGTCGAACGTTCCTTCAACGCATCCCTCCCGCGGTTGCTGAGCACGCAACAGAGCAGCAGAGCCTATCACAGCGCCTGCGGCCCGCGGTAGCATTGCTTCGATGGAAGACGAGCCGCGCTCCGGCGCCTACCGGACCCTCACTCCGGCCGCCTCGAGGCGGACGCACCTGCTCGCCGCCGCTCTGCTCTGGACGGCGGTCGGGGCGATGCTGGCGGTCACCGGGGCTCCCCTGCTCTTCGAGCACGCCGCCGGCACGGCCGTCCCGCTCGCCCTTCTCGCCGTCGCGGCCGGCGTCGCCAAGGCCCGCTGGACGATCCTTCCCGCTGCGCGGCGGATCGCCGATCGGATCGAGCAGCGGGGCGACGGGCGCTGCCTGGGCGGGTTCCTGTCCTGGAGGACCTGGATCTTCGTCCTCGTGATGGCGGGATTCGGGCGGGTCGTTCGCGGTCTGCCGATCCCTTCCACCGTGCGGGGCACGGTGCTCGTCGCGGTCGGGGTCGCACTCCTGGTCGGAGCGGCCGCCCTGTGGCGCCGCCGTCAGGCCGGAGCCTTGCGCCCCTCGGTGTAGATCCGATAGCAGGCGAATGCGAGCGCGAGGGCGGCCGGCCCCACGATCACGCCCAGGAAGCCGAAGAGCTTCAGTCCCCCGACGATCGCGAGGAACAGCCACAGGACCGGCAGTTTCATCTCCCGGCCGATGAGGATCGGCTTCATGAAGTTGTCGACGAGGCTGATCACGAGCGTTCCGTAGAGCGCCAATCCGACCGCCGCCCAGGGATGGCCGCTGAGATACAGGATCACGCAGGTCGGCAACCAGACCGCGACGGCCCCCACGAACGGGATCAGCGATCCGATGAAGGTGGCGATCCCGAGGAGGATCGGGACCTGCGCGCCGGCGATCCAGAAGCCCAACCCGGCCAGGATCCCCTGCACCGCCGCCGTCAGGATCACCCCCCGGAAGACCGCGTTGACGGTCTGCCCGGCGATCGCGATCAATCCGCGGGAGTGCTCCGTCTCGATCGGCAGGGCGGACTGCATCGACTCGAGCCAGGCGCGCCCGTAGCGGAGAAAGAAGAAGAACGTGACCAGCGTGATCCCGAAGCTGAGGATCGCCGCCGGGATGCTCTTCGTGACCTCCTGGAGCCGATCGAGCAGGAATCCCTGGAGCCAGACGGCGGCCTGCTGCAGCTTCGCTTCGATCACCGCGGGCCCCATGTCCGGCTCGACGTTGAGAAGGAACCGCGCCAGGCTCCGAAGGGGGGAGGCGTCGAGCCAGGTCGAGATCTTCTCGAAGGCGTCCGGACCGAGCGCGTCGCGGAGAGACGGCCAGAGACTGCGGACCTCGCCGGCGAGGTTGAAGACGATCAGAAACGCCGGCGCGAAGAGGATCAGAATCGCCAACACCGTACTGATCGTGGCGGCGATCCCGGAGCGCCGTCCCGCCAGCTTCAGGATCCGCTCGTGGATCGGATAGAACAACACCGCCAGCGCGCTGGCCCAGATGATCTCCCGCCCGAGCTGCCAGTAGATCGTCATCAGGAGCAGGAGGATCGAGAGCGCGACGACGGCGAACCCGAACGCCAGGGCATTGCGCCGCAGCACGTCCACGCCGCGCCCTTGCGAAGAGCCGTCGTGGTCGGGCTTCCGTTCCGGCTCCAACCTATCCTCCGTCGCCGCTCCGGTATCCGGCGGAGCAGCTCGGCGTCTCATCCAGGGAGACCTCGACGACCGGAAGCCCCTTCGCCCGGATCGACTCGAAGATGTGGCGCGCCAGGTTTTCCGCGGTCGGATTGAAGTCCACCACCGCGATCGGTTCGTCGATCGCCCGGAGGGCCTCGACGGCCGGGTCGTCCCGATGGAGGATCAGCCGGTGGTCGAAAGTCTCGTCGATCCACCCCGAGACGATCCGCTTCACCTCGGTGAAATCGGTCACCATCCCGGTCCCGTCGAGCCGGTCCCGTTCGAGAATCACGCGGAGCAGGCCGTCGTGTCCGTGGATTCGGGCGCACTTGCCCTCGTAGCCCAACAGCCTGTGGCCGTAGGAGAAACGGAATTCACGCGTGATTCGGTACATCGTCTCCTCGCCTCGTTGCCGATCCCCTGGGATCGTACCCCCTGCCGGCGCCGGCCCCAAGCCCCGGTCACACCCCTCCGGTCGCGGCGTATCCGGAGCAACAGGTCCGGGACCCCCGGGGGCGATTCCAGGGAACCTGCCGACGCCCCGGAGGTTACAGGGCGATCGCATCGAGGCTGGGGGGGCAAGGCCCTCGATAGACGGAAACCGGAAAGGAGCGAACGGACGTGACCTGACGCTCGCGCAGGATGGAGGATGGAATGATGGATGCCAGAACCAGAAGAAGATACAGGCGCCGGCTCCTCGACGAGCTGGGGAAGAACGGCAAGCTCCTCGGTCGGCTCCGGCAGTCGGTGAGCGACCGCGGAAAGGAATCGGCCACCAGCGGCGTATTTGCCAGCCACCTCGCCGAGCGGGCCAACGACGAGTACGAGAGGGAATCCGACACCGTCCTCGCCGACGCTCAGGGCCGCCAAGTCCACGAGATCGAGGAAGCGCTCCGGAGGATCGAAGAAGGGATCTTCGGTGTTTGCGAGGCCTGCGGAGCCGACATCGAGAAGAGACGGCTGGAGGTCATTCCCAGCGCCCGCTTCTGCCTTCGCTGCCAGGAACGGCACGAACGGCACCTCCGGAACTGACCGGAGCCAGGATCGTCCCTCCTCCTGGATCCCGGATCGACATCCCGGTAAGATCCTCCCACGCAGACGGGCTGCGGTAGCGATGCGGCCCGTCTGTGCTGGATTCCGACGAGATCCACTCGAGAGGAAACCGGAAAACCCTGAATCGAGGAGATTATGGGAAACAAACCACTCGGAGCGATCAAGCACCTGGTCCCGATCGCCGCCGTCCTGGCCGCGGCGATGATCGGAACCGGCTGCTCCCAGGAGGGCACCTCAGGCGGCGCGGCGGACGGAGCCGACAGCGTCGCCTACTACGCGGCGGTCGAGATGGAGGACGAGGCGGCGCGCCTCGCCGCCCTGCAGACCTTGCAGGAGGAGTTCCCCGAGAGCCCGTACGCCGACCGCGCCTACGCGCGGATCGTCCCGCTCACCCGGGAACACCATCCGGAACGCGTCGAATCGATCCTGCAGGAGATCCTGGACGCGGAGATCGAGGAAGCGGCGGTCTACAACGCCGTGGGATGGCCCCTGGCGGAGGACGCGGAGCATCTCGATCTGGCAGTGCCGATCCTGGATAAGGCGGTCACGCTGGCTCGGGCGGAGGACGACACCCTCGGCCTCGCGGCCAGCCTCGACAGCTATGCCTGGGCCCTTCACCAGGACGGACGGTCGGAGGAGGCCGTCGCTCCGATGGAGGAGGCGTACGGAATCTACGGATCCGAGTACGACGAGATCACGCGGCACATGGCGATGATCTACGACGACGCCGGTCGCGACGAAGATGCGCTGCCGCTCTACGTCTCGCTGCTCGGCCACTCCGCCTCCCCCATGATCCGGGAACGCCTGGAAGGGGTCGTCGGCGAAACGGGCCGTTCGATGGAAGAGGTCGAGAAGCAGATCCGCGCCCAGCGGATCGCGGGGATGACTCCGGCTCCGGAGCTGGTCTTCCCGAGTCTCGCCGATGCCACCCCGGTCTCGCTGGCCGACCACCGGGGCAAGGTCGTTCTGGTGAACTTCTGGCATCCGACTTGAGGCGCCTGCCGTGTGGAGTTTCCACACCTGCAGGAGATCTACGCCGAGCATGGCGGAGCCGACTTCACGATCCTGGCCGTCGAGGTGAGCAACCGTCCGGAGATGGCGAAGGAGATGGTCGACGAGATCGGCGCCGAGTTCCCCGTCCTCGTCGACGAGGATGAGGCGGCCGGCGAGAGCTACGGACTCCGGGGCTACCCGACCACCTGGATGATCGATCGCGAGGGGCGGATCGTCTTCCAGCATCTCGGCTTCTCGCCGGGAGACCAGGCGATGCTCCGGGCCGAGGTGGAGCTGCTGCTCGAAGGAGGGCGCGAAGCGGCCGGGGGGACCGCGGCGCTCTAGCGCCGCCCCCCCGACGGATCGCTCCTAGAGCACCTGTCGGACGCAGTCGATCACGGTCCCATCGACCCACTTGATCGCTGCGACGACCTTCCTGCCGGTCCTCGCCTTTGCGGGCGATCCGCCGACGAGGCGATCGACCTCCTCGCGGATCTCCTCGATCGGGCGGACCGGCAGGCCGCTCCCCCGTACCGCGCGACGCAGATCCTTGCGCCGCGGATTGATCGCGATCCCCCGCTCGGTGACGATGACGTCGATCAGTTCCGAGGGTCCGCAGAGCGTGGTCACCTCGTCGACCACGACCGGGATCCGATCGCGGAACGAGGGGACCGCGAGGATCGTGCATCCCGAGAAGAGGCAGTTCTGCCACCCGCCGATCCCGTGCAGCAGCCGGCCGTCGGAGTGGGTGACGACGTTCGCGTTGAAGGCGACGTCGACCTCCGTCGCCCCGAGCACGACCGCATCGACCATCGTCGCGAACATCCCCTTGCCGTGGTAGTTGTACGACGTGAACGGGGTCGTGTTGACGTGCCGTGGGTTCTCCCCCATCGAACGGACGCCGGCGAGGTCGAAGGTCTGGCCGTCCAGGATGTAGTCGGTCAACCCCTCTTCCAGCATCTCGACGAGATACTTGGTGCTGCCGCCGCGGATGAAGCGCGCCCTGATCCCGCGCTCCTTCATCATCTCCTTCAAATAGATCGCGAACGCGAGCGCGGTCCCGCCCGCTCCCGCCTGGAACGAGAACCCATTCTTCAAGATCCCGGAGGCGGCGATGAACTTCGCGGTCAGCTCCGCGATCAGGAGCCGATCGGGGCTACGCGTGATCTGCGTCGTGCCGGAAACGATCTGCGACGGATCGCCGATCTTCTCCATCTCCACGACGGCGTCGACCCGGTTTCCGTTGATCTGCCACGGCACGCACGGAAACGGGACCAGGTTGTCGGTGACCACGACCACGCGGTCGGCGTACTCGGCGTCGGCGACGGCGAACCCGAGCCCCCCGCAGGCCGAAGGACCGTGCAGGCCGTTCGCGTTGCCGAACGGGTCGGCCGTCGGCGCGGCGATCACGGCCACGTCGACGTGCAGCTCTCCGTCCTGGATCGCTTGATACCGTCCGCCGTGGGAGCGGAGCACCGCCATGCCGCGCATCTTTCCCTCGGACGTGTAGTCGCCCAGAGGACCGTTCATCGACCCCTCGATGTGGTGGACGACCCCGGCGTCGAGGTGCCGGATGATCGGCGCGTGGCAGGGGAACGAAGCGCTCGGCGCCCAGCGGAGGTTCTTCACCCCCAGCTCTGCGGCGGCGTCGAAGAGCCGGTTCGCCACCAGGTCGCCGTTGCGGAAATGATGGTGCGTGGTGACCGTCATCCCGTTCTTCAAGCCGACCTTCTTCAACGCAGCCTTCAGCGTCGGGACGAGCTTGTTCCCGTCGGCGGGATGGTCGGCGGCGGTCGCCAGCGGCGGCGCGGCGCGGCGGCCGGACGGCTTGTGCTTCCCGACTCCCGCGAACGGGATCGCCGGCTCCCCGTTGACCCGGACCGGCACCTGCCGTCCCGCCGCGTTCCGCTCGAGCCTCTGCGCGGATCCTCTGCCGCTCATTGCGCCTCCCGCCAGTCCTTCGCGAGCAGCCCGGCCCGCAGGGCGTGGTCCACCGTCCGGTGCGCACGCCGCACGACCGGCGGATCGATCATCTTGCTCCCCAGAGCGACGACGGCGAGACCCTTCGCGTCCGCATCCTCGAAGGCCGTCACGATCCGCGTGGCCTTGTCGATCTCCTCTTCCGACGGCGCGAACGCTTCGTGGATCACCCGGATCTGGCCGGGGTGGATGCACCCCTTCCCCTCGAACCCGAGCTGCTTCGCCTCCACGACCGACCGCCGGAGCCCGTCCTCGTTGGCCACGTCGGAGTAGACGCTGTCGATCGGCGCGATCCCCGCCGCCCGGGCGGCGTTGACCACCATCGAGCGGGCCCAGCGGGATTCCAGCCCCTCCTCGGTCCGCTGGGTCCCGATGTCGGCGGTGTAGTCCTCGAGTCCGATGGTGAGGGCCACCACATTGACCGACGCCGTGGCGATCTCGAACGCGCACAGGACGCCGAGCGCCGACTCGATGATCGGCATCAGATAGACGCGCCGCCCGCCCTCTCCCTTGATCCGGCGGATCTTCGCGTCGACATCCTCGACGTGCTGCGGCGACTCGCACTTCGGGATCAGGACCAGATGCACGTTCTCGGGGATCACCGCGTCGAGATCGTCGAACCCGAGCGGGAGCTGGTTGATCCGGACCATCCGCTCGGCCGCGCCGAAGTCGAGAGTCCGCAGCGCGTTGCGCACCAGAATCCGCGCGGCGTCCTTTTCCGCCGGCGCCACGCTGTCCTCCAGATCCAGGATGATCCCGTCCGCTCCGTGGAGCCCCGCGTTCAGGGCGAACTTCGGCTCGTTGCCAGGCAGGTAGAGCCGGGAACGCCGGAACCGCTCCTTCTCCCCCGGCCGCCGGGACGCCGGGATCGCCTCCGGGAGCCAGGGCTCGGCGACCTCCAGGCCATAGGCGCGTCGCGCTGCGGTCTCCAGGCGCGCCATCAGAACGAATGGAAGCGCTCCGGCATCCTCGACGTCGACCGTCGCGTGGGCGACCCCCAGCACCTCCAGCCCTTCCTCGGCCTGGGCGCGGATCGCCTCCCCGTACATCGACTCGACCTTGCTCTTGACGCTGATCTTGCGGCCGCCGGAGCGCTTTGGCGTGACGCGGACCCAGCAGTCGGATCGCACGTCCGGCCCTCTCCGTCCGGCTTCGGCGGATTGCGGCATCGGCATCCTCCCGTTCGGAATCAGAGGTTGGCGAGGATCGCGTCGGTCATCTGCTGCGTGGTCGCCGCCCCGCGGGAGATCGCATCCGGTCCGCCCGGAAGGCGGAGCATGTCGTAGGTCCGCACCTTCCCCTCGCGGATCACGGCGCCGATCGCGTCGCGGATCCGCGTCGCCTTCTCCATCTCCCCGACGTGCTCCAGCATCATCACGGCGCTCAGGATCATCGCGATCGGGTTGACGATCGAGGGATCCAGCTTCTCGTAGCGCGGCGCCGAGCCGTGGGTCGGCTCGAAGACGGCGCACTCGTCCCCGATGTTGCCGCTGCACGCGAAGCCGAGCCCGCCGACCAGTCCGGCGAACCCGTCGCTGATGATGTCCCCGAACATGTTCCCCGCGACCACGACGCCGTAGTCCTCCGGGTTCTTGGTCAGCCACATCATCTGCGCGTCGATGTTCGTGGACCAGAGCTCGATGCCGGGGAAGTCGGATGCGATCTCCCTCGCCTCCGCTTCCATCATCCCGGAGGTCTCGCGGAGCACGTTCGGCTTCTCGCAGACGGTCACCGATCGGTAACCGAACCGCTTGGCGTACTCGAACGCCGCCCGCACGATCCTCTGGCAGGCGGGACGGGTGAAGATCCGCGTGGAGATGGCCAGATCGGCGGAAGGGACGTTCTTGAACTTCGCCATTTTTGGATGCGTTTCGAGCGCCTTCCTCACCTCGTCGGGGGGATCGGTCCACTCGACGCCACCGTACAGTCCCTCCGTGTTCTGGCGGAACACGACCACGTTGACCGGGGGTTCGACGAAGCCGCCTTCGGCATTCGGATCGCGGCGGATGAAGTTCAGCGGGTTGCCTTCGAACGAGATGCAGGGACGCGCGCAGACGTCGAGGTTGAACTTCTGCCGCATCGTGACGATCGGGCTGTAGTAGACGTACCCCTTTTCCCGCAGCCCCGGATCGATCTCGCGCGCGGCCTTGTCCTTCGGCTTGCTCGTGATCGCGCCGAACAGCCCGAGCTTGTGCTCCTCGAGCAGGGCGATGGTCCGGTCGGGAAGGGCGTTGCCTTCCTTGCACCAGAACTCCCACCCGATGTCCCCGTGGACGTACTCCGCCTCGAAACCGACCGCATCCAGCACCCGGATCGCCTCGGGCAGAACGGTCTTTCCGATTCCATCCCCCGGCATCGCTACGACGTGACGCTTCACTTCCACACCTCCCCACGAATCGGCGCCGTCCGGCGCCGGAGCCGACGATCTCCGACGAACTCGGATCAAGCGTAGAGAACCCTCCCCGGAACGGTCAACGAGAACCCATTGCCGGGGAGGGGGATAGAGAAAGACTCCGCTCCAGAGGGGACGGGCGAGGGGCGTGCACTACGTCCACCTCCGGAGGGAGTCTTTATGGATCGGGCTACGAATCCGCGGGTGCAGCTCGTGGTGTCCAGCTAGCGGATTCGCAGCCCTTGAACCGATTCTCTCCTAGCCTCCTAGTTCCACTCCGCGCGATCCCCCTCTGCGCGGGGGACCTTCTCGTACAGGCTCACGACGACCTTGCGCTGCCGCGCGGCCGACTCGCCGAGCTCGCTGGTCGCCGGCCGGCCCTCTCCGAAGGAGACCACCGCGAACCGCTCGTACGGACCCGGGGTCCGCTCCACCAGGTACCGGAGGACCGACTCCGCGCGCCGCTTGCCGAGCTTGCGGTTGTACTCCTCCGGCCCGCGCGGGTCCGTGAAGCCGTAGACGTCGACGATCACGTCCGGCCGCTCGCGGATCAGGGCGGCCGCCTCGTCCAGGTTCGCCGTTTGCCCGCCGTCCAGCGCGCTGCTGTCGAACGCGAAGGAGATCGAGTGGCGGGAGACCTCCCGGTAGCCGATCCCTCCCAGGGCGAGGGATCGCGACTCCTCGGCCGTCCCCAGAGCGAGGTCCGCCCGGCGCGAGGCATCCTCGGCCGAATTGCGCACCTCTTCCATCTGGGCGGCGAGCTGTTCGGTCCGCTCCGTCATCGAGGCGCGGAGCGCCTCCACCTCGCTGCGCACGAACCCTTTCGTGGCGCACCCGGCACCCAGGACCAGAAGTCCGACGGCGCCGATTCCGATCCAGCCGACTTCCCGGCGATTGCTCCTGTCCATGGTCCTCCCTTCCCCCGACTCGATTTGCCAGCAACGTGCCAGCCGCCCCGCCCCGCTCCCGGAACCGCGCAACCTGCACGGGAGTCGCTTTGTCCCTTCTCGTCCCTTCCCGGTCGCCCCGCCCACCCGATCGGCCCGTCCGGACTTCGAACCGCGTCGTTTCCACAGACCGTTACCTTTTTACGCACTCCGGGGCGGGGATCGCTTGACAGCCGCCGGGGAAGCCGATTTGATGGGATTTCCTCGAGCCCGGAGAGGGGATGGCCAAGGGACGACGTATTCTCGTGGTGGACGACGAAGAGCCGATCCGTAAGGGGCTTGCGCGCGTGATCGCCGGGATGGGCCACGAGCCCGAGGTGGCCGCCGACGCCGAGGAAGCCCTCGAGACGGCGCTCCGCGAGCCGCCCGACCTGGTGATCACCGATTTGCAGCTTCCCGGCCGGAGCGGTCTCGACCTCGTGCACGATCTGAAGGAACGGGGGATCGAGTCGACCCTGATCGTGCTGACCGCCCACGGGACGATCGACAGCGCCGTTCAGGCCACCCGGAGCGGGGTCTACGACTATCTGGTCAAGCCGGTCGAGAGCGACCGGCTGACCACGGTGATCGAGAAGGGGCTGGAACGGGCCGCCATGCGGCGCGAGGTGCTCTACCTCCGCCGGGAGATGGTCCGCAGCGGGCGGTTCCAGGAGCTGGTCGGACGGTCGCCGGGGATGCTCGAGATCTACCGACTGATCGAGCAGGTCGCCCCGTCGGGGGCGTCGGTCCTGATCACCGGGGAGAGCGGCACCGGCAAGGAGGTCGTCGCCCGCACCCTGCACCGGATGAGCACACGTTCCACCGGACCGTTCGTCGCGATCAACTGCGCGGCGATTCCGGAGACGCTCCTCGAGAGCGAGATCCTCGGGCACGAAAAGGGGGCCTTCACCGGAGCGACGACCTCCCGCGCGGGCTGCTTCGAACTCGCCCATAAGGGGACCTTGCTGCTCGACGAGATCGCGGAGATGCCGCCCGGGCTTCAGACGAAGCTCCTGCGGGTCCTGGAGGACCAGACCCTGCGCCGCGTCGGGGGAACGCGCGAAATCCCGGTCGACGCCCGCGTGATCGCGTCGACCAACGCGCCGATCGGAGAACGGCTCGCCTCCGGGCGGTTTCGCGAGGAGCTGTACTTCCGGCTCAACGTGTTCACGCTCGCGGTCCCGCCGTTGCGGGAACGGAGGGAGGATCTGCCGCTGCTCGCCCAGACGTTCCTGACCGAGCTCGCCGACGAGAATGGCAAGGAGATCGTCGGCTTCTCCGAGGAGGCGATGCGCCGGCTGGTCCATTACCACTGGCCCGGCAACGTCCGGGAGCTGCGCAACGCCGTCCAGCGGGCGGTGATCGTCTGCAAGGAGGCGGAGATCCAGGCGACCGACCTACCCCCGACCGTTCGCCCGAGCCCGAGGATCGAGCCGGAGCGGAACGACCTCGTCCAGGTCCCGATCGGCACGCCGCTGGCCGACGTCGAGCGTGTGATGATCCTCGAGACGCTGCGCGCGAACGGCGGGAACAAGACCCGGACCGCAGCGATCCTCGGGATCAGCGCCAAGACGTTGCACAACAAGCTGCGGGTCTACCGCCAGTGAAGATCGGATGGGGCGCCTGGCAGATCCTCGCCCTGCTGCTGCTGGCGCTCGTGCTGATCACGATCTCGGTCCTGCTCGACCTGAACAACGTCGTCGAGCAGACGCTCGAGGGGACCCGGACCGAGTGCCAGCTGATCACCCGGACCCTTCTGTACCAGATCGACTACATCGTCCGGGCGAGCGAGGCGCCGCCCCTGGAGGCGATCCGACGCGATCCGCGGATCACGGGGATCCTCCAGGCCGCCAACGCGGCCGCCCCTTCGGTCATCTTCGTCGCCGTCACCGATCGAGACGGCCGGGCGGTCGCCCATTCCGACTCGGCGCTGGTCGGCACGTCGATCGATTCGCTGCCTCCCCTCCCCCGCTTCGTGGACCGGATGGATGCCCTCGAGCTGCTCGCGCACCTCGACGAATCGCCGCTCTTCTACGACTTCCGGGCTCCGTTGCAGCAGGCGGGCAACCGCATCGCCACGATCCGGATCGGAATCGCCGGGTTCCTGCTGCGGGAACGGGTCGAGGAGGTCTTCCGGCGCGGGCTGATCGCCGGGGCGATCCAGCTCTCGCTGGCCCTGGGGCTCGGGCTCCTTCTGGTCCGGATTCTCCTTCGCCGGATCCGGATCCTGGAATCCGGCGTGACCGCGCTGCGCGAAGGGCGCTACGAGGAGAGGATCCCGGAGACCGGCCTCGACGAGTTCCGGCGGCTGGCGCGGGACCTGAACCTGCTCAGCGAGCAGTTCCAGAAGGAGCGGGAGTCGCTCGACTCCGACCTGGGTTCGTTCCGCCAGACGGTCGACCTGCTCGGCGAGGGGGTGCTGACCCTCGATCGCGAGGGGCGCGTGCTGCTCGTCAACGATGCGGCGGGCCGGATCCTCGGACTCGATCCGGCGCGCACTCGCGGGGAGCCGCTCCCGTCCCTGCTTCCGGAGGACCATCCGGTCCGGCGACTGCTCTCCCGTCTCCAGGAGGGGGAGGAGTCCACCCTGTCGTTCCCGCTTCCCCCCGGACCGGCGGAGGGAGAGGAGTATACGGCCATCGCCCACCGGATCGACGCCGACCGGGAGGAGGCGGCCGGCGGATTCCTCGTGGAGATGAAGCAGACCCGGACGCTGGAGCGGCTTCATTCCCTCGTCGACCATTCCCGCGTTCTCGAGCGTCTCGGGCAGATGGCGTCGGGGGTAGCGCATGAGATCGGAAACTCCCTGCAGGCCATCGACTTGGAGTTCGGAGCACTGCAGGCGTCCGCCGCGCTGTCCCCCGAGGAGATCCGGGAGCACGTCCGGACGGCCACCGAGGAGATCCGGCGGCTCGAGAAGGCGGTCAGCGGGTTTCTGAAGGTCGCCCGGCTCCGGGCGGTCCGCATCGGTCCGGTTTCGATCAACGACCTGCTGGCCGAGATCGGGAAGACGCGGGAGGGGGAGGCGAACCTTTCGGGCCTCGACCTGGACCTGGCGCTGGATCCCGATCTGCCGGAGGTCCAGGCCGACCCCGAGGTCCTCCGCCGGGCCGTCGACAACCTCCTGAAGAACGCCGTTCAGGCGCTTCCGTCCCGGACCGGGCGGGTGACGATCTCCAGCGCGCGGGTCGACGCGGAGATCCGGATCACCGTGAGCGATACGGGCCCCGGGATCCCGCCGGAAGACCTGCCCCGGGTGTATGACCTATACTTCACGACGAAGCCGTCGGGAACCGGGGTTGGTCTCGCCTTGGTCAGGCAGGCGATCGAGCTCCACCAAGGAGAGATGGGAATCGATTCGACCGTGGGCGAGGGAACCGCCGTCACACTCCGGCTCCCCCTCCGCACCGGCAGGGGCATCCAGGCATGAGGGAGCGCGTCCGTCCGAAGTTGCTGCGGCCACTCCGGCTCTTTTGGGTGCCGTTTCTGGCGATCTGCGGCTGCTCCTTGTTCGGCGGCGCCTCGGATCCGGACCGCATCGGTCCGCCGATCACCTTCTTCAGTCCCGACAGCGGGGCGTTCGTCGGGCCTCCCGACTCGGTGTTCAGGTCCGCCCGTCCGGCGCCGGTCGAACCGCCTCCCCCGCCGCCGCGGAGGGATCCGCCCCCGAAGAGGCGTACGCCTTCCCCCCCGGTCGCGGAGAGCGAGCCCGACACGATCGCGGCGCTCCCCGACTCGACGCCGATGTCCCCTCCGATCTCGATCGATCTGCCCGACGAAAGACGGGTGGAGCTCTGGCGGTCCACGTTGCGCGACCTGGCGACGGCGACTTCGTTGCTCGACCGGATTCCGGATCCGCCGCGGACCGATCAAGAGGCGGTCAAGGTGCAGACACTACGCGGACTGGTGACGCAGGCGCGGACCGCTCTCGATCGGAAGGACCTCACCGCCGCCGCGTCGCTGGCGCACAAGGCGCGTCTCCTGGCCGAACAGCTCGCGTCCCCCTGACACGAGGCTCGAAGCGCACGTCGAAGCGCGCAGCGCAGCAGGCACCGTTTGCCTGATCGGATCCTGCTTGGTAAGCTTCTCGTCAACTCCCCCATGGGGCGACTTCCGAACGACACGACAGGCGGTCAGGGAGGATCGATGGCGGAAGAGTACCGGGTCCTCGTCATCGACGATGAGGAGCCGATCCGAAGAGGGCTGGCGCGGATCATCCAGAATCTGGGCCACCGGCCCGATCTCGCCGTCAGCACCGCCGACGCCATGGACAAGGCTCTGGCCAGTCCCCCCGACCTGGCGATCATCGATCTCAACCTCCCCGACGGGGACGGCCTCGGGCTCGTCGACGAATTTCGGGATCACGGAATCGATGCGACGATCGTCGTCCTGACGGCCCATGGATCGATCGACAGCGCAGTCGAAGCGACCCGCTCGGGAGTCTACGACTACCTCGTCAAGCCGGTCGAAGCGGAACGCCTCGCCCGGGTGATCGACAAGGGGCTCGAGCGGCACCGGATGCACCAGGAGGTCGTGCTTCTGCGCCGGGAGATGGCGCGGGCGGGTCGCTACCAGAAGCTGGTCGGCAGGTCGGCGCCGATGCAGGAGACCTACCGGTTGATCGATCTGATCGCTCCTTCGAGCGCCTCGGTCCTCATCACGGGAGAGAGCGGAACCGGCAAGGAGGTCGTCGCCCGGACGATCCACGACCTCTCCCCGCGATCGAACGGCCGTTTCGTCGCGATCAACTGCGCGGCGATCCCAGAGACGCTGCTCGAGAGCGAGATCATGGGGCACGAGAAGGGGGCGTTCACCGGGGCGACCGCGTCGCGCCCCGGGTGCTTCGAGCTCGCCGATCATGGAACGATCTTCCTCGACGAGATCGCCGAGATGCCGGTGACGCTGCAGAGCAAGCTCCTGCGGGTACTCGAGGAGAAGAAGCTCCGCCGGCTCGGCGGCACGCGCGAGATCCCGGTCGACGTCCGCGTGCTCGCCGCCACGAACGCTCCCGTCGAAGAGCGTCTCAGCGCCGGGACGTTCCGCGAGGATCTCTACTTCCGCCTGAACGTCTTCACGCTCACGCTGCCGCCGCTTCGAAAGCGGAACGCGGACATCCCGCTCCTCGCCGAGACGTTCCTCCAGGAGTACGCGAAGGAGAACGGCAAGACGATCGCCGGCTTTTCCGACAAGGCGATGGCGACGTTGTTGCGCTACGACTGGCCGGGCAACGTGCGTGAGCTGCGGAACGCGATCCAGCGCGCCGTGATCATGTGCAAGGACGGCGTCCTGCAGTCGAGCGATCTGCCGCCGGCGGTCCGGCGGAACGTCCGCAAGGACTGGACGCGCCCGAACTCCTTCCGCGTCGCGGTCGGGACGACGATCGAGGACATCGAGAAAACGATGATCTCCGAGACGCTGCGGGCCTGCGGAGGAAACCGGACCCGCGCGGCCCGCATGCTCGGGATCCACCCTTCGACGCTCAAGCTGAAGCTCCGCCGGTACCGGGACCGCGACGGCGGGCGGGTGCAGGCATCTTCGGGCTGAGGATCGGCCGCTCCCGGCGCTTGCTCCGACCGTTGCCCCCTCCATTCCTCCATCGGTTGCTTCCGGCCCCCCGGCTCCTTATCCTAGGCGGACAGATGACCGGCCGAATGTCATGAAGGACAACGAATTGTGCATTTCGTAGGATTGGATCTCGGCGCCGTCACCCTCAAGGCGGCACTCCTGGGCACCGGGGCGGACGCGTCCCGTGTCGCATCATTCCCCGGCCGCTCCGACCTCTGGCAGCCGGAAGGGATCCGTGCGGTCCTTCCCGACGGCCGGAAGATCGGGATCGCGGTGGTCCGTCCCCGTCGGATCCGTGGCCGCCCGCTCGTCGCCGCACGGACGGTTCTCGAGGAGATCCTGGACACCCTGGGTCATCCGGTGCTCGACGGGGTGCGAACGACGGGATCGGGAGGCGGGCTGATCAGCGGACCGCTCTCGCTTCCGGAAGAGAACGAATTCCGCGCACTGGCGGCGGCGACCGCGATCCTCCTCCCTTCGGTCCGGACGCTCTTCGAGATCGGCGGGGAGACCTCGAAGCTCCTGCTCTTCGAGAAGGACGAAGCCTCCGGCGACCTATCGATCGTCGACTTCCAGACCAACGGTGATTGCGCGGCGGGAACCGGCTCGTTTCTCGATCAGCAGGCGGCGCGGTTGCAGTACGAGATCGAAGAGGTCGGTCGGGTCGCCTCGGAGAGCGAGCGGGCCGCGAAGATCGCCGGCCGCTGCTCGGTGTTCGCGAAGAGCGACATGATCCACGCTCAGCAGAAGGGGTACCTTCCGCCCGAGGTGCTGCGGGGCCTGTGCGAGACGGTCGCGCGGAATTTCCGCTCAGCGGTCGCGAAGGGGAAGGACCCGGTCCCGCCGGTCGCCTTCGTCGGCGGCGTCGCGGCGAACGAAATGGTCGTCTCCTCGCTACGCGAGTGCTT
The DNA here is from genome assembly GCA_014729455.1 of Candidatus Eiseniibacteriota bacterium. Lineage (GTDB taxonomy): Bacteria > Eisenbacteria > RBG-16-71-46 > CAIMUX01 > VGJL01 > WJJW01. The sequence continues at coordinate 5,236 of WJJW01000238.1, read as the reverse complement.
CGAGCTCGAAGACGATCTGGTCGTTCCGCCCCACCACGCGTCGCATGCCGCGATCGGTTGCGCGATCCGCGAAGCGTCGGAGCAGGAGCACGTCCAGATCGACCGCGGGAGGCTGGACGGGATCAGCGCGGACGGGCTTTCGATCCCGCGGACCATGCCGCTTTCGATGGAGAAGGTCGTCAGCCTGCGGGAGCGGGTCCATCCGGTCGAGATCCCTGCGAGCGGCCCGCCGATGGACGTGACGATCGGCATCGACATCGGCTCGGTCTCGACGAACGTCGTCCTGCTCGATCGGGAGGGACGGGTCGTCCGGGAGATCTACACGCGCACCCAGGCGCGCCCGGTCCAGGTCGTCACCGCCGCGCTCGCGCAGCTCCGCCAGGAGGTCGGCGACCGCGTGACGGTCCGCGCGGTCGGAACGACCGGCTCCGGCCGCGAGCTGATCGGGGAGCTGGTCGGAGCCGACACGGTCAACGACGAGATCACCGCCCACAAGACGGGCGCCACCTACATCGCGCGCACGATGCTGGGGAGCGAGGTCAACTCGATCATCGAGATCGGGGGACAGGACGCGAAGTACATCCGGATCGAGGACGGCGTGGTCGTCGACTTCGCGATGAACGAGGCCTGCGCCGCCGGAACCGGGTCGTTCCTCGAGGAGCGGGCCGAGGAGCTGGGCGTCTGCATCAAAGGAGAATTCGCCGAGCGCGCGCTTGCGTCGGCGCGACCGGTCCGTCTGGGAGAACGGTGCACCGTCTTCATGGAGCGGGACGTCGTCGCCTACCAGCAGCGGGGTGCCGAAACGGACGATCTGTTGGCCGGACTCGCGTTCTCGGTGGCGACCAACTACATCAACCGGGTCGTGCGGGGTCGGAAGATCGACGGCACGGTCTTCTTCCAGGGAGGGACCGCCTACAACGACGCGGTCGCCGCCGCCTTCAGCAAGATCCTCGGGCGTGAAGTGATCGTGCCTCCCTACAATGGGGTGGTCGGCGCGGTCGGCGCGGCGCTGCTGGCCTGGGAGAAGGCGCACGTTCTCGACGCCGGAACCCGCTTTCGCGGATGGAACATCGGCGACGTCGACTACGAGATCCGCGAGTTCACCTGCAAGGGGTGCGAGAATCTCTGCGACATGCAGGAGTTCCGCGTCGAGGGGGAGAAGACCTACTGGGGCGACTCGTGCGGCGACCGGTACCGCCGCCGGGCGAAGGTGGAGTTCCGCCCGGTGATCGAGGACCTGCTCCCGCTCCGGCGCCGGTGGCTCCTCGAGGAGTACGACCCGAATGAGATCGGCCCCCGCGGCATCGCGGCCGTCCCTCAGGCGCTCTACTTCCACGATCGGTTCCCGTTCTTCCATCGCTTGCTGCGGGAGCTCGGGTTCGGTGTGCGGATCGGCCCCGAAACGAACCGGGCGATCGCCCGCGAGGGGGTGGAGGCGGCGGTCGCCGAGCCGTGCTTCCCGGTCCAGGTCGCCCACGGTCATCTGAAGGCCGCGCTCGGGATCGAGGAGGCGGACTTCGCCTTCCTTCCGAACATGGTCAACGCAGAAGCCGCCGACGAGAAGGTCCAGAGCTTCTTCTGCCCCTGGGGGACGACGCTTCCGTTCGTCGCTCGCGCCGCGGAAGCGTTCGAGGCCCACGCCGACCGGATCGTGCACCCGCTGATCCGCCTCCGCGGCGGACGCGAGGCGCTCGTCCAGCCGCTCCACCATTCTTTGAAGCGATGGGGGGTTCGCGAGCGGGAGATCCCCGGCGCCGTCGCGGCGGCGGAGGAGTCGCTGGCCCGCTTCCGCGAACGGATCCGCGAGGCGGGGCGGGAAGCGCTCGCCACATTGGAACAGACCGGCGAGCCGGCGGTCCTGCTGATCGGTCGCCCGTACAATCTCTACGACTCGATCGTCAACCTCGACATTCCGCGCAAGCTGCGCACGCTCTACGGCGTCAACGTGCTGCCTCTGGAATTCCTCGCCGCCGACGAGGCCGACATCGAGGCGGTGAACGCGAACATGTTCTGGAACTACGGGCGGAAGATCCTCGCACGTGCCGCGAGGCGGCGCGGCATTCGGATCTGCACGTCGTCTACATCACCAACTTCAAGTGCGGCCCCGACTCCTACATCAAGCACTTCGTCCGCGACGCCTATGGCCGTGCGTTCCTCACGCTGCAGTTCGATGGCCACGCCAACGACGCCGGGATGCTGACCCGCGTCGAGGCCTACCTCGACAGCCAGGGGGTCCTGCGCCGCTGGACCGCACGGCCGCCCGCGGAAGAGAGCGAGCCGGCGGCCGCTCCGGCGGCGTTCGGCGACACGGCCGGCTGCGCGCATGGATGCACCGAAGAGACCGGATGCCGGCTGGTGCACCGGGAGCCGGAGGCCCGATGAGAAACGACCGCGCCCTCGCCGGCCCGCCACTGACCGAGCGGTTCCTCTACGTTCCGCGGATGAGCTTCGGCGCGTCCCGCTGCTTCTGCGCGGGATTGCGCGCGTTCGGGATCGATGCCCGCCCCTTGCCCGCTTCGGACGATCGAACGGTCGAGCTCGGCGGTCGATTCACCTCCGGGGAGGAGTGCTTTCCGGAGCGGTTGACCCTCGGGGATTCCCTGAAGGTCGTCTTCGACTCCGGCCACCCGCCCGAGAAGCTGGCGTTCTTCATGCCGACCGCGCCGGGGCCGTGTCGTTTCGGCCAGTACTCGCCGTTTCTCCGGCGGGTTCTCGACGAGGTCGGCGCCGAGGACGCGATGGTCCTCTCGCCCAGCAGCGGTTCGGGGTACGACGAGCTCGGGCAGAAGAGCACCGAGATCCAGCGCGCCGCCTGGCGCGGGATCGTCGTCGCCGATCTGTTGCGCAAGGCGCTCCTGCGGATCCGGCCCTACGCGATCGATCCGGACGAAGCGGACGCCGTCTACGAGGAGGCGATCACCGCGGCGTGCCGGGCGCTCGAGGTCCCGTTCCGCTCCGCGAAGGAGACGCTCGCCCGGATGCGGGGGGCCGTCGAGGAGGCGGCGGAGCGGTTCGCCGCGATCCGGCAGCGGGAGGAGGAACGGCTGCTCGTCGGGGTGGTCGGCGAGATCTTCTGCCGGATGAATACCTTCTCGAACGAGGAGCTGATCCGCCGGCTCGAGAAGCAGGGCGCCGAGGCGTGGATCTCCGACATCAGCGAATGGGTCTATTACACGAACCTCGAGCAGCGAAGGAAGTGGATCCCGTACGCCGGGCAGAAATGGAGCAAGCGGATGCTGGCCGCCTATCTGAAGGACATGTTCCAGCACCGGGACGAGCACCGCCTCGCCGAGCCGCTCCATCGTTTCTTCGCCGGCCGCGAGGAGCCGAAGTCGATCTCGGTCGTCACCGACCTCGCCGAGCCGTACCTCCCCGCCGAAGGGGTCTACGGGGAGATGGTGCTGAACGCCGGCAAGACGGTCTATCTCTGGTCGAAGGGGTGCGACGGGATCATCGACATCTCCCCATTCACCTGCATGAACGGGATCGTCTCCGAGGCGGTCTATCCGAAGATCAGCCGCGACCATGACGGGATCCCGATCCGGATCTTCTACTTCGACGGCACGCAGTCCCACCTCGACCGGGATCTCGGGATCCTGCTGGAGCTGGCCCGGACCTACCGGAAACGAAAGACGCAGCGGTGAGCCTCGCCCGTCTCGCGGAGCTTTGCGGCGTCGAGCGCGCCTACCACGACATCTATGGGAAACGCCGGGAGGCGTCGGAGGAGACGCTGCGCGCGCTCCTCGGAGCGATGCGACTGCCGGTGGAGAACGCGGCACAGATCACCGAGTCGATCGAGAGGATCGAACGTCTCGCGCGGCAGCGGCGGCTACCTCCCGTCCACGTCGCGACGGAGGGGATGGAGATCCGGATCGACTGTATACCGCCCGCCGATTCCCCTCTCGACGGCATCACGTGGAAGATCCACGGGGAGGACGGGTCGGTCCGGGAAGGTCGAGCCGCTCCGGCCGATGTGAAACAGCGGATCCTGCGGATCGCCGAGCCTCCTTCCCCCGGCTACCACCGGCTGGAGGTCGATTTCGGGGAGAACGAGCGGGCCGCCGCGGATCTGATCGTCGCTCCCGAGCGCTGCTACGAGCCCGCGGCGCTGGAGAGCGACGGTCGCCTCTGGGGCATGACGACGTCCCTCTACTCGCTGCGCGCGGAGGGCGACTGGGGGATCGGCGACTTCACCGCCCTGCGCGCCCTGGTCGACGACGCGGCCGATCTGGGAGCCGACCTCATCGGGCTGAATCCGCTGCATGCCCTGTTCCCGCACAACCCGCACCACGTCTCGCCCTACAGCCCGTCGAGCCGGTTGTTCAAGAGCTTCCTGTACCTCGACATCCCCGCGATCCCCGACTTCGCCGAGTGCGAAGAGGCGCGCCGGCGGGTCGCCGCTCCCGAGTTCCAGGAGCGGCTCGACCGCGCCCGTGCCGCGTCCGCGGTCGACTACCCGGCGGTCCACTCTGCGAAGAGGGAGGTCCTGGAGCTTCTCTATCGGTCGTTCCGACAACGACATCGCGACGACGAGCGGGCCGCCGCCTTCGCGCGCTACCGCGAGAGCGAGGGGGGCGAGCTCCAGCGGCATGCTCTCTACGAAGCGCTGCAGGAGCATTTCCACGCGCAGGACCCGGAAGTCTGGGGCTGGCCGCTCTGGCCGGTCTCCTACCGGCATCCCGCGACACCCGAAGTGGCGGCGTTCGCCGAAGAGCATGCCGAGCGGGTCGGCTTCTTCGCGTACGTCCAGTGGCAGGTCGACCGCCAGCTCGCCGAGGCGGGACTCCGGTCCGCGGAGCGTCATCTCGGCATCGGGCTCTGCGAGGATCTCGCGGTCGGGATCGATTCCGCCGGCGCGGACGCGTGGGCGAATCAGGAGCAGTTCGCGATCGGCGTCGGGATCGGCGCGCCCCCCGATCCCTTCAATCCGGAAGGACAGGACTGGGGCCTCCCGCCGTTCGTTCCGATCCGGCTGCGGGAGACCGGCTACCGGCTGTTCACCCAGATGCTCCGCCACAACATGCGCCACTCCGGCGCCCTGCGGATCGACCACATCCTCGGCCTCATGCGGCAGTTCTGGGTCCCGGCGGGGCGCAGCCCGCGCGAGGGGACCTACGTCCGCTTCCCGTTCGAGGATCTGCTGGGGATCCTCGCGCTGGAGAGTCGCCGGAACCGCTGTCTCGTAATCGGCGAGGACCTCGGGACGATCCCCGACGGGCTCCGGGAAGGGCTGATG
>WJJW01000237.1 GCA_014729455.1 Candidatus Eiseniibacteriota bacterium | reverse complement strand
TGGCGGAGGCAATCCCAAAGGGCGCGCCAGTAGTGAAGCCGCGTTTGCCGATTGCGGATGCCCATCTGCGTGCTGATCCTCACGAAGGAACGCAGATTCCGGACGTGTGTCCCCAGTGGGCTGCGCAGCCCCGATCCCGACAAGTCGAGAGCACGCGCGACCCGTCGTACTCTCCGGAAGAAAGCACGCGGTTCGTAGATCTCATGCAGAATGGTCCGGTATTCGGCCAGGATCATCTTGCGCGGCCTGAGCGTCAGGAAATTGAGGCCGGACGTGCACTGATCCGTGTCATCGTCGGATGCTGGACGGTCGAACCCCTCATGGAGGCGTCCCTCCGCGCAGAGTCTGTGAGCCAGCCGCGTGTTCGGCAGCGCATAGAGGAGTCCCACCATGCACAGGGGGATGGCGGCCTCCTCGATGCACGCGATCATCGCGGGTGCGACGGAGTCGGTCTCGCCATCGAGGCCGACGATGAAGCCTGCATTGACGATCATCCCCGCGCGGTAGATCTTGCGAAGACTCGTGGCCACGTCCCGGCTCGCGTTCTGGGTCTTGTATGTGCTGAGAAGCGTCTGGGGATCCGGAGATTCGATTCCGATGAAGACCGCGAAGAACCCGGCCCGGCGCATCAACGCGAGCAGCTCCCCGTCATCGGCGAGATTCAGGCTTGCTTCGCTGCTGTACTCGAAGGGACGGCCGTGCCGCTCGTTCCAATCGCCCAGAGCCGCGAGGAAAGGCCTGGCAGCCTTCCGATTGCCGATCAGATTGTCGTCGACGAAGTCGATGTGACCTCGATAGCCGAGCTGATGCAGAGATTCGAGTTCACTCAGCATCTGCTTCTCGCTCTTGAATCGGGGCACCCGGCCGTTCAGCTCGATGACATTGCAGAATTCGCATCTGTAGGGACAACCCCGGGAGAACTGGACGCCGACGTGCATATAGTGTTCGAGCTTGAGCAGGTCGAAGCGCGGCAAGGGGGAGCGTTCCAGGTCGGGGAAGGAGGACGCCTCGAACGTGCCGGATCTTCGGCCCGCGTGCCACGCTGCGACGAAGTCGGCCATCGATTCCTCGGCCTCTCCCAGGACCCGGAAATCGGCGTCCGCATAGACCTCGGGACTGGCGGTTACGTCCGGTCCTCCGACCACGATCGGCTTTCCCCAATCTCTCGCCCGCTCCATGATCTGCCGAATGCCTCTTTGCTGCGAGAGCATGCCGCCGATCATGATGAGATCGGCCCACTGCAGATCGTCGTCGCGGAGCTCCTCGATGTTGCAGTCGACAAGTCGGACCGGCCATTCCTCGGGGAGGAGGGCGGCCACGGTGATCAGCCCCAGCGGGGTCGCCACATGACGAGCACCCACGACCTCGCAGGTTTCTCGGTAGTTCCAGAACGAGTGCAGGCCAAAGCGTGGGTTGACGAGGAGCGTATTCGGGCTTTTCGACCGGTCTATCAAGGTTCACTCTCCTTGCGGATCTCCGCGTGACGTGCTCGAGTCTTCGTGTGCGGACCAGGTCGATGCTCTGTGGGCAGGTCCGGGTGGCGCCTACTTTGCGATCCCTTCTTCTTCTCCCGGACGAATCTCGACAGCGAGCGGTCGCGATTGCTCACTCGGCTGAGCTGCCCCCCCCTCGCGGGAATCGGGAGAGAATCGTCAGACCACCGGTCCATCTGGCAGTCCCGAGAAACGTGTGCCAACGGCCGACAAGGGAAGGAGAGGTCCAGGGTTCAGGTGGCTACCAGTCCATCCAGACCCAGGGTGCGGATCTTGTTCAGCGGACAAGCGATTCCGGAGCGGATCAGATGCTCATCTCTTCAGGTCATTCCTCGAATCGCCACTTGCGTCCCCTTCATCGTGTACCCCGCAGTATTCGGGGAGGAGTCGAGGTTGTCCAGCCTTTTATCCGGAGTCGGCGAGGGGATCGCCAGCGCCGCGGCGTCCGGTCGAGGCCGCCGTCCAGGGTTGTGCTCGACTCCGTCCGAGACGGCAGAGGGCAGACGGGCGGTACTTGCCGAATCCCCTGCCGAGCGACCGGTGCGAGAGCCTCTCCTTGCTGCTAGACTGGCGCAAGGCCGGCTCGCGACCTCGACGCAACCCGAAGAAGGGAGTGGCGCAATGGGAGACAAGGGCGGCAAGAAGGACAAAGCGAAGAGCCAGAAGCAGAAGGCCACCAAGCAAGAGCAGGAGGCGAAGAGGAAGGCGGACAAGCAGCCGAAGCGGGCTCCGTAATGGGGCGAAGGATGGCTCTGGGCCGCCCCATCCCACGTGCGTTCCCGGTCCCATGAACCGGCGCAAGAGTCAAGACGACCCGCGATGACCGAGCGTTTCTACGCGACGCTCGGCGTGGGCATCGAGAATCTCGTCAAGGACGAGCTGGGTGCACTCGGCATCCCCGTCATCCGCATGGAGCCGGGCCGAGCGCGGTTCGAGGGGACCCTCACCGACCTATACCGGGCGGTGATCCACCTCCGGTGCGCATCGCGCGTGGTCCGAGAGATCTTCTTTTGCGAGATCCGTCGCGAAGAGGACATCTATTCGGTCATTCGGGGGATCGACTGGTCGCAGTGGCTGACGCCCGACATGACCTTCCGTGTGACCTTCAATGTCCACTCCTCGCTCCTGCGCAGTCCCCGTTTCGGTCTTTATCGCATCAAGGATGCCATCTGCGATGAGATGGTCGAGCGTATGGGCCGCCGGCCGTCGGTCGACACGGAATCGGCGGATCTCTACGTCGTCTGCTATCTCGAGAACCGCCGTTTCTCGGTCGGTGTGGACGGAGCGGGAGCCCCGCTGCACATGCGCGGCTACCGCGTCAGTTCGCATGAGAGCCCGATCCGGGAACACCTGGCCGCCGCCATGGTGCTGCATTCGCGGTGGGACCCGACCGCCCCGCTGCATGATCCATTCTGCGGAACGGGGACGATTCTCACCGAGGCGGCGATGATCGCCACCCGCACTCCGCCGTCGCGATGGCGGAAGCGTTTCGGGTGCATGTCCTGGCCGGACTTCGATCGGGCGGCCTTCGACGCGTTGCGAGCCGAGGCGGAGGCGGGTATCTTGCCGGCCGATGGGCTTCGGATCAGCGGCGCGGACAGCTCCGCGAAGTCGATCGAGTCGGCACGCGCGAACGTCGCCTCGGCGGGATTCGCCGACGCGATCCGCCTCGAGGTGCGAGACGTCGTCGACACGGTCCTCGAGCCGGGGGGCTGGGTGGTGACGAATCCTCCCTATGGCGTTCGCGTTGGCGATGAGGAAACCTATATGCCGACCTGGCTCGCGCTCCGGGATCGCATGCAGGAGCACCCGGGAACGCGCGTCGCCGTGCTTGCCGCGGAGGAAGGCTTCGAGCGGGTCTTCCGACTCCGGCCGTTCAAGCGGAATCGCATGAAGAACGGCTCGATCCCGTGCGTGCTGGTGCAGTATCGCATCCACGAGGAGTAAGCGCCTCCGGGACGGATGGATCCCGTGATGGCCGGTAGGCGAGCTCGTTCTCTACCACGCAGTTTACGTAGCGTAGCGTTCCCTTCCCTCCGTCTCCTTCGTCGCTCGGGCACGGGGCGACACGTCCCTCGTACCTGGACCGGACCGGGTGGGGGAGGGAGAGGTAGTGCGCGGTCCGGAAGCAGACACAGGTGCTGGCCGAAGCCTCCTCGGCGGAGGGACGACGCTGCACGGTAGGGGCGGAGGTGGACTCACCCCACTCGCAGCGTCCCCGCTCGAGCTGTGAGGTGCGAGTTGGATGAAACGCACGAAGGGTCACGGCTCATCGCCGTGACCCTTTGCAAAGATTGGTAGCGGGGGTTGGATTCGAACCAACGACCTTTGGGTTATGAGCTGGGTCTCGAAAGCGTACAACGCATATTGACCCTGGACGATGAGGCCTGCTCCCACTACCCGGTTGGCTCTCGCATGGTCAAACTCGGGTTCGGATCCGGGGTGGACGAGATTGCAATGGCACAGCGGTACGAACAGCTCTCGGAGGTCGTATGGGCACATCCAAACTATGCCTACC
>WJJW01000236.1 GCA_014729455.1 Candidatus Eiseniibacteriota bacterium | reverse complement strand
GTTCCGAGATCCCCGATCCGCGCCAGGGACCGCGCGACCGCCTGCTTGACGCGCAGAGCGGTCTCGAGCGCCGCCAGACCGGCCGCGCCGTCGACGACCGGGGCGCCCCGTCCCGCGCTCGCCTCGAGGAATCCGGCGATCTCGGTCGCGAGGGCGTCTCCGGAGGCCGCTTCCTTCGAGCTGCGATCCAGCGAGAGCCCCTGGTCCGCGAGCCAGGCGGTTTCCGGGTCTCGGGCTCCGCCGGCGGTACGCGTCCCGTCCTCGAGACGCCGCAGCCGCGCACGCTTGAACCGCCGCGCCAGCAGGTCGACGGAGAGGTAGAGGTTGCGGTCGAAGAACCGGATCTTGCGCATCCGTTCCCGGGAGACCCGGCTCGCCGTCAGATTGGCCACGCTTCCGTCGCCGAACCGGAGCCGGGCGTTGGCGATGTCCGCCTCCTGAGTGATCACGGGGACTCCGATCGCATCGACGCTCTCCAGCGGCGCCCGGGCGACCGACAGCACCAGGTCGATGTCGTGGATCATCAGATCGAGGACGACGTCGACGTCGAGGCTGCGCGGCACGAACACCGACAGCCGGTGGGACTCGATGAAACGAGGGGCGGAGAGATCCTCGCGGGCTTCGACGAAGGCCGGATTGCACCGTTCGATCTGCCCGACGGCGAGGACCCGGTCGTTCTCGCGGGCCGCCTCGACGATGCGACCGCCCGCGTCCGGATCCGGAGCGATCGGCTTCTCGACCAGGACGTCGATCCCCGCCCGCAAGAGCGGGAGCGCGACCTCCTCGTGCGTGGTGGTCGGCGTCGCCACGCTCGCCGCGGCGACCTTCCCCAGCACCGCGTCGACCGACGTCGCGGCGGCGCATCCCAGCTCCTCGGCGAGCGCGCGCGCCCTCTCTTCGACGATGTCTGCGACCACCGTCAGCTCCGCTCGCGGATCGCGCGCGTAGACCCGTGCGTGGAAGGTCCCGAGGTGCCCGCAGCCGATGACGGCGACCGGTATCTTCGACATGGTCCTCCTCGTGATCCTCGGTCAGCGCGTGATCCCGCGCTCCGACCGTTCGACGAACCGGCAGAACAGATCCACCTCCGGGAGGGGCGCGCACTCCGTCCGGATCCGCTCCAGAGCCGCGGCGACCAGGAGATTGGAGCGGAAGAAGATCCGGTAGAGCTTGCGCAGCTCCGAGAGGACCTCCTCGCTGAACCCGCGGCGCATCAGGCCCAGGCCGTTCAGACCGGCGACCCGAAGGGGGTTGCCCGCCGCCCGGACGTAGGGAACCACGTCCTTGGGCACGCGGCAGCCGCCGCCGATGATCGCGTGCGCCCCGATCTTGACGAACTGGTGGACGGGGGTGACGCCGCCGATGATCGCGTAGTCCCCCATCTCGACGTGCCCGGCGAGGTTCGCCGAGTTGGCCAGGATCGTGCGATCTCCGAGAACGCAGTTGTGCGCGATGTGCGCGTAGGCCATGACCAGGTTCGCGTCCCCGATGATCGTCTCTTCCCCCTCGTTCGTGGCGCGGTTGACGGTGCAGTACTCGCGGAACACGTTGTCCGCGCCGATCACGACGCCCGAAGGAGCCCCCCGGTACTTCAGGTCCTGGGGGGCGGTTCCGATCACGGCGCCATGGTGGAAACGGCAGCGCGGACCGATCCGTGTCACGCCGTCGATCACGACCCCCGAGTCGAGAACGCTGCCCTCGGCGATCCGGACGTCCTTGCCGATGATGCACCAAGGCCCGATCCGTACGTCCTCGGCGATCTCCGCACGGAACGAAACCCGCGCCGTCGGGTCGATCTTCGCCATCGGTTCCCCCCCCTGCCCCTCCTCAGCGGTCGACGATCTTCGAGAGCAGATCCGCCTCGGCGACGAGCTGGCCGCGGCAGAACCCGCGTCCCTTCATCTTGCAGATCGAGCTCTTCAGGCGGATCAGCTCCAGGTCGAAGACGAGCTGGTCGCCCGGCTGCACCGGCCTGCGGAATTTCGCGTTGTCGATCCCCATGAAGTAGACCAGCTTCATCTCGGGATCGTCGACGGTGTTCAGCAGCAGCACCCCGCCGACCTGCGCCATCGCTTCGATGATCAACACGGCCGGCATGATCGGATGACCCGGGAAGTGGCCGCTGAAAAACGGCTCGTTGAGCGTCACGTTCTTCAACCCGACGACCCGCTTGCGCTCCTCGAGCAGAAGGATCCGGTCGACGAGCAGCATCGGATAGCGGTGCGGCATGATCCTCTCGATCGCGTGGATGTCGAAATGCACGCGATCGAGCAGATCCTCGTAGCCGTACGGGCGCCCCTGGGCGGCGGCGAGCTTGCGGACGAACTCCACGTTGGTGTCGTGACCGCTGCGGATCGCCAGGATGTGGCCCAGCAGCGGGCGACCGAGCAGAGAGAGATCGCCGAGAAGGTCGAGGATCTTGTGCCGGACGAACTCGTCGGGGAACCGGAGCGGCTCTTCCGAGAGCACCTCGCGGTCCTTCACCACGACCGCGTTGCGGAGCGTCCCCCCCTTGATCATCCCGGCCTTCTGCAGGGCCTCCACGTCGTGGTGCATGACGAACGTCCGCGCAGGGGCGATCTCGGTCGCGAAGACCTCGGGGGTGATCGCGTAGCTGGCGTGCTGCGTTCCGACGATCGGATTGTCGTATTCGATCGTGAACGAGAGCCGGAGCTCCTCCTCCGGAACCCCGGCGAGCTGGATCGGGCCCTTGCGGAAGATCGTCGGCTGTTCGATCCGAAGGTAGCGCCGGGGCGCGTCCTGCTCGACGGTCCCGACCGAGAGGATCGCCTCCACGATCGGGCGAGCGGATCCGTCCACCGGCTCGGGTGCCTCCGGTCCGGTCACCTCGATCAGGGCGTTGTCGATCCCGAGGCCGGCGAGGGTCGCAAGGACGTGTTCGACCGTATGAACCACCGTCTCTCCGGAGCGGAGCACGGTCCGGCGAAGCTGCCCATCCCGATTGCCCGCGGATTCGGGATTCACCGGGATCGTGGGGCTTCCCGGCAGGTCGGCGCGCAAGAAGCGGAGGCCGCTGTCGGGCTCCGCCGGTCGAACGGTCAGCGTGGAGGCGATCCCCGTGTGGAGACCGACTCCCTCGTAGGCCGCCGGTCCGGCGACCGTCCTCTGCCTCGGAACGCTCATCGGCTCGGCTCTCTCCTCATTCTCGCTCGCGGCGCCGGCCGTCGCTCCGGTCCCGCCGTCGCTCCCCCCCTTCGAGGGCCGCCACCCGCCGGCAGAGCTCCCGGACGGTCCGGACGATGTCGGGGAGGGAGCGCATCGCTGCGTAGATCCGGCGCGCCTGCCGGTGCGGAAGGGCGGGATAGCCGGAAACGCTCTCTCCCGAGGGGATCGACTTCGTCACCCCCCCTTGCGCTCCCACCTGGACCCGGTCGCCGACCGAGATGTGGCCGACGAGCCCGACCTGGCCGGCCAGGGTCACGCCGTCGCCCACGGTCGCGCTGCCCGAGATGCCGACCTGGGCGCAGACCAGGGTGTTGGCGCCGATCTGGACGTTGTGGGCCACCATGACCAGGTTGTCGATCTTCGACCCGCGTCCGATCCGGGTCGTTCCGGTCGTCGCCCGATCGATCGTCGTGTTCGCGCCGATCTCGACGTCGTCTCCGACCTCGACGTTGCCGATCTGCGGGATCTTCCGGACGCTCTCCCCGTCGCGGGCGAACCCGAACCCGTCGCTGCCGATCACGGCGCCGCTGTGGACGACGACGCGGTCTCCCAGGATCGAATCCTCCCGCACGACCACGTTGGGGTAGAGGTGCGCGTCGGCTCCGATCCGCGTGGCACCGCCGACGAAGCATCCGCTCATCAGCACCGTCCGATCCCCGATCGCGGCGCCGTCCCCGATCACGACGAGCGGGCCGATGGAGACCCCTTCGCCGAGAACGACGTCCTTCCCCAGGATCGCCGAATCGTGGATGCCGGGAACCGCGCCGAGCCGATCGCGGGAGAAGATCCCGAGCGCATTGACGAAGGCGAGATACGGCTCCTCGACCTCGAGGACGGGGAGCGAGCGACCGGGGGGGCGCCGTGCGGCGATCAGCGCGGAGGCGTTCGTCGTCGCGACGAAGCTCTCGTACTTCGGGTTGGCCAGGAACGTCACCTGGCCGGCACGCGCCTCGCGGATCCCCGCGACTCCGGTGATCTCGATCTCGCCGTCGCCGTGGAGGACCGCCCCGAGCTTCGCGGCCAGTTCGTCGAGCCTCATCGAATCGTTCCCGTTTCCTCTCCAGGCGGTCGCGTCCGGCCGGGACTACGGTTCCGTCTGCGTCTGGTTGAGCTCGTCGAGCACGAGCTGCGTCGCGTCGTAGGCCGGATCCGCATAGATGATGTTCCCGTCGGATCCGTCGAAGACGATGTCGTACCCTTCCCGTTCCGCGATCCGCGTCGTCGCCTGCTGGATCCGCAGAACGACGTCGCGCAGGAGCTCCTCGTTGCGTTGCGTGACCAGCCCGTTCGGACCCCAGACGCTCTGTACGAATTGCTCGTACTCGTTGAGCTTCTGCTGGAAGTCCTGTTCCTTCTCCATCCTCACCTGGTCGCTGAGCATCGGCGCCTGGGCCTGCAGCTCCTTGTCGAGGAGATCCAGCTCCCTCCTGCGCGTCTGCGCCTCCTCGTTCCAAGCCTGGACGTCGCGATTGAACGTCTCCGTCGCCGTCCGGGCCCTCTGGTACTGCTCCAGGATCGCTTCCGACCGGATGAACGCGATGGTGAGGTCCTGAGCCGCGGCCGGCGGCGCGGACCCCGTCAGGAGCGCAATCGCGATCGCGGCCGCGATCCACAACGTCAAACGCCGGACCATGTTCCTCCCTCCTCGGACGCCGAGCCGGCGCCCGCATGGTAGCCGATCCTGGAGCGGCCGACGACCCCCGAAATTGGTCCCTAGAAAGCCGATCCGATGATGAAGTGGAACCGCCAGTCGTCGACGGCGGTCCCATACGCGTAGTCGAACCCGATCTGTCCCAGCAGGGGGATCTCGAAGCGGAGCCCGGCGCCGAACGATTCCTTCAGGTCGGTCAATCCGATCTCGCCCGCGTGGTTCCAGGTATCTCCGGCGTCGAAGAAGAAGAGCCCCCGGACCGGGTTGACGATCGGGAACTGGATCTCCGCGGTGAAGGCGAGCATCCCCCTCCCGCCGGGGAACCGGACCTCGCCGGACCCGGTCCCGCGGACGTTCTCCTCCGGCACGACGTAATAGTCGTCGTACCCTCGCAGGAACTCGAACGGCCGGGTCCCCCCCAGCCGGAAGGTCTCGGTGCTCGGGACGCCCTTCCCCTCGAGACCGGCGAGCCAGCCGGCGCGCCACCGGAGCATCAGCGAGGGGACCCACAGGGGC
>WJJW01000235.1 GCA_014729455.1 Candidatus Eiseniibacteriota bacterium | reverse complement strand
GGATACGGAGCCGCGCAGTGGAACAGCAGATCCATCCCGTCGAGCGCGCGGCGGACCGAATCGATCTCCTCGATCCGTCCCGTCACGATCTCGACCGACAGCCCGCGCAGCGCCGGCGCGTCGCCGGCCGACCGGCTCATCACGCGGACCGCGGCCCCCCGACGCAGCAGCGACGCGACCACGTGGGATCCGATCAGCCCCGTTCCGCCCAGGACGAGCGCCCGCAGTCCGGCCAGCGATCCAGCATCCGCCCGCCCGTTCGCATCATCAAATCGCACGGTGCAGTATCACCCCATTTCGCCCTCCGGGGGAAGGGAACGCGATCCTGGCGGCGCCGGGATCCCGGCGGTACACTCCCCGGGTACGTTTTTCGACCCCGAAACCCGCAAAGGAGGCAGTGATGCCCCGACCGATCGAAGCGGAGGATCTGTACCGGATCCAGCAGCCCTCGACCTGCCGCGTCTCCCCCGACGGGACCAGCGTCGCGGTCGTCGTCACCCAACCGGATCGCAAGACCCTGAAGAATCGCAGCACGATCTGGATGGTCCCGACCGACGGAGGGAAGGCCCGTCCGTTCACGCGGAGCGAGAAGAGCGACCACACGCCCCGCTTCTCCCCCGACGGGCGCACGCTCGCCTTCCTCTCCAGCCGCTCCGGCAAGTCGGAGATCTGGACGATCCCGGTCTCCGGCGGCGAGGCCGAGCAGCGCACAACCCTCGAGGGGACCGTCACCGATCTAGCCTTCAGCCCGGACGGCCGGCGGATCGCCTTCACCTTCAAGCCGACCGACGAAGAGGCGCGCGAGCGGGAGAAGATGAAGAAGCGCGGCGAGCCGGGACACGAATCGCCGCGCGTGCGGGTCATCGAGCGGGTGTTCTACAAGCTCGACGGCGCCGGATTCCTCCCGAAGGGGCGCGCCCACCTCTGGGTCCTCGACCTCGAGACCGGCCGGACCCGGCAGCTCGTCTCCGATCCCCGCTACGAGGAGATGCGCCCGGTCTTCTCCCCCGACGGCCGCTGGATCTACTTCAGCAGCAACCGCTCCGCCGACCCGGACCTCGATCTCCTGCGGATCGACATCTGGCGCGTTCCCACGCGCGGCGGGGAGATCGAGAAGATCCGGACCTTCGCGGGACCGTCCGACGCCTTCTCGCTCTCTCCCGACGGCCGGTGGCTCGCTTTCCTCGGGACTCCCGACCCCGACGCGGCCTGGGGCCAGAAGCACACCAAGCTCTGGCTCGTCCCGGCGACCGGCGGCCGCCCGGTCGAGCTGACCGAGCGGCTCGACCGCACCTGCGAGAACACGACGATCAGCGACACCTTCGGGATCGGCCCGACCGATCCGCCCGCCTGGTCCCCCGACGGAAGCTGGATCTACTTCGCCGTCAGCAACGAGGGAAACACCGAGATCTGGCGGGTCCACATCGGCGAGCGGCGCCCCCGCCCGGTCATCAACCGCCCCGGCGCGATCATCTCGTTCGACGCCGATCTGGCGCGCGGGACGCTCTACGCCACCTTCTCTGACGCCAAGAGCCCCGGGGATCTGCACGCCTACTCGCGCCGGACGCGCCCGAACGTCCGGCGCCTGAGCGACTTCAACCCGTGGCTCCGCGACCGGACGATCCGCGAGCCCGAGGAGTTCTGGTTCCGGGGAAAGGGACGCGCCCGGCTGCAGGGATGGATCCTGCGCGCCCCGCGCCGCGGCGCCGCGAAGGCCCCCGCGATCCTCTACATCCACGGCGGCCCGGCGACCCAGTACGGGCGGGTCTTCTTTCACGAGTTCCAGTACCTCGCCGCGCGCGGCTACACGGTCCTCTACTGCAATCCCCGCGGCGGAACGGGCTACACCGAGCGGCACCTGGCGTCGATCTACAACGCGTGGGGAACGGTCGACTACGACGACCTGATGGCGTTCACCGACGAGTGCCTGCGCCGGGACCGCGGGATCGACCGGCGCCGGCTCGGCGTCGCCGGCGGCAGCTACGGCGGCTACATGACCAACTGGATCATCGGCCACACGAACCGGTTCGCGGCGGCGATCACCCAGCGGAGCCTCGCGAACCTCTTGAGCTTCGTCGGATCGAGCGACTTCGGATTCGCCTGGCCCCGGGAGTTCGGCGGCGCGCTTCCCTGGCGCGATCCCGCGCACTATCTGAAACTTTCTCCGATCCTCTATGTAGACAATGTGCGTACCCCGACCCTGATCGAGCACCAGGAGCACGACGACCGCTGCCCGATCGAGCAAGCGGAGCAGCTCTTCGCCGCGCTGAAGATCCGCGGGATCCCGACCGAATTCCATCGGTACCCGGACGAATCGCACGGGATGAGCCGGGGCGGCCGGACCGACCGCCGGATCGAGCGGCTCCAGCGGAACACGGATTGGTTCGACCGGTGGCTCACCGGCGACCGGCGCAAGAGGCGCTGAGGGCGACGGCGGCGGGTCGGGATCCCCGGCCCGACCCGCCGGCCTGGTAAGCTCGAGGGGTGGACCGAATCGCGGAGGAGAAGCGGATGAGTTCGAGATCGTTGGATCGTCCGAGAACCGGCTCGGCGTGGCTGCTGATCCTGGGAGTCGTTCTGCTCGCCGCCCTGGCCACCGGCTCGGCGCGGGCGGAGACGTGGCTCTGTCCGATCTGCCAGGTCGAGCGGATCGAGGTTCCCGAGGGGGAGACCTCCTTCACCTGTCCGAGCTGCGAGATCTCGCTGACCAGCGAGGACCTGCAGATCCCGGTCGCCTACCTCTCCATCCGGACCCGCCCGACGCAGGTCGTCTGGGACCTCACCCCGGAATGCGGGCTCTTCACCGACGAGGGGCTCATGGCGACCCCCGCCGAGGGGAACCTCTGGATCCCCTGGAGCGCGGTCGAGTACTACATCCCGCGCATGCGGATCCTCCGGCTCACCTCGGGCGAGGAGATCGCGGTCCCGTACGCGAGAGGACCGACCTGCGAAGACGACGACCAGCCGCTGATCCTCGCCACCGTCGCCGATAGCTTGGGGGACTGGACCCGGGAGGGCCGGATCGAAACCCACCCGGTCGAGGAGTACATGAAGACGATCTTCATCGTCGCCCGCTCCCCGGCGGCCCTGAACGAGGCGCGGGACCGGTTCATCGAGGAGGTCGAGACGGGCAAGCACCCTCGCCTGCCGCGGACGCAGCCGCGGACGCACCGGCTCGCGGAACCGACCCCGCCCGCCGAGGTCACGGGCGAGCCGATCGAGGTGGTTCTCCAGGTGCGCTCCTCGGAACGGGGACGGATCCTCAAGGTCAACCGCCTCAAGGGAAGCGGACGGCCGGAGTTCGACAACGCCGCCCTGATGGCGGCCTACCGCAGCGCGATCTACTCCGGCGGGGAGATGGGCGCCGGGGTCCCCGGGTCGATGATCTTCCGCTACACCTTCGGCGACACGGTCGGCGTGGAAGCGGAGCCGGCCGATCCGCCGATGTGGAACGAGTGGATCATGCCGCCGCTGGAGTAGAAGAAACCAGAACAGGATCAGACCCGCGGCCGGTCGACCTCCACCCGCGTCGCCCGATGCCGCTCCAGCGCCAGCTCGACGAGCCGCGTGATCAGCTCCCGATACCCGATCCCCGAGGCGTCCCACAGCATCGGGTACATGCTGATCGGCGTGAACCCGGGGATCGTGTTCACCTCGTTGAAGTACAGCTTCCCCGTGCCCCGCTCGAGCAGGAAGTCGGCCCGGGCCATCCCCGCCAGGTCGAGCGCCAGGAAGATCTCGACCGCCCAGCCGCGCGCCCGCTCGGAGACCTCGGCGGGGACGTCGGCCGGCACGAGTTGCCGGCTCCCCTCGTCGACGTACTTGCCCCGATAGTCGTAGAACTCCCCGATCGGGACGATCTCGCCGACCACCGACGCCTCCGGCTCCTCGTTGCCGAGGACGCCGATCTCCAGCTCCCGAGCGTCGATCGCCTCCTCGATCATCAGACGGTAATCGTAGCGCGCCGCGTCGGCGACCGCCTCATCGAGCCGGTCGAGATCCTTCAGCTTCGTGATCCCGACCGAGGAGCCGGCGTTCGACGGCTTCACGAACACCGGCAGCGAGAACTGCCTCTCGAGCGTCTCGCGGATCCCGCCGGGGTCCCGTTCCCAGCGCCATCGGCTGAACGCGATGAACCGCGGGATCGGGATCTTGTGCGCGAGGGCGATCTGCTTCATCGAGATCTTGTCCATGCCGAGGGCGCTGCCGAGGAT
>WJJW01000234.1 GCA_014729455.1 Candidatus Eiseniibacteriota bacterium | reverse complement strand
CTGGAGGGGATGGTCGAGGCGATCGAGCGGATCTACCGTGATTGCTTTGCCTCCGCGCGAAGCGGCTGATACGATCGCGCCTGGTTTTTCGACGAGCGGAGTCGGCGAACGGGTCGCGGCGCGGAGAGACGGAATGAAGGTCTCGGTCATCATGCCGGTCTACAATGAGAGGGCGACGATCGAGGAGATCGTCGCCCGGGTTCTCGCGGTGCCGGTCGCGCTCGAGCTGCTGATCGTCGACGACGCTTCCGACGACGGGACCGGCGAGGTCCTCGATCGAATCGACGATCCCCGGATCCGGCTCTTCCGCCATCCGCGGAATCGCGGGAAGGGAGCGGCGATCCGGACCGCCGTCCCGGAGGCGACCGGCGACGTGGTCCTGATCCAGGATGCCGATCTGGAGTACGACCCCGCCCAGATCCCGGCGCTGGTCCAGCCGATCGAGCTGGGGGTGGCCGACGTGGTCTACGGCTCCCGGTTCCTGGGCGGTCCGCACCGCGTGCACCTGTTCTGGCACTACGTCGCCAACCGCTTCCTGACCTTCTGCTCGAACCTGTTGAACAACCTGAACCTGACCGACATGGAGACCTGCTACAAGTGCGTCCGCCGGGAGCTGCTCCAGTCGATTCCCCTTCGATCGAACCGGTTCGGGATCGAGCCCGAGCTGACCGCCAAGCTGGCGCGGAGGCGCGCCCGGTTCTATGAAATCCCGATCAGCTACTTCGGCCGCGACTACGCGGAAGGGAAGAAGATCGGATGGAAGGACGGCGTGGCGGCCCTCGGCGCGATCTTTCGGTTCCGCTTCCGCGATTGACCCGTCCCTGCGCCTGCGCAAAAGGATGACGACCGTGTAAGCGGATGTTGACATCCCTATCGGGGAAGGATACCCTTGACGGCGCATCCCGACCATCGGGACCGCCGGATGCGGTCCCGGAGACATCTGATCCGGAGGATCCCATGAGCTGGACACCCGTGCCGTCCCGTCCGTCCGCCCTCGTCCTCTCCGCGCTCCCCGCCCTCCTCGCCACGATGCTTCTCGTCTCCCCGGCCGACGCAGACTTCCCTCTCCCCGCCACGCCCGACTGGGAGTCGGATCCGAACGGTCACGTCGCGACCGGGCTCGGGGTCGCCGATCTGGACGGCGACGGGTGGGTCGATCTGGTCGTCGCCAACGGCAACGACATCTCCCGCCAGAGACTGGTCGTCTACCGGAACCAGGGGGGCGGGGTCTACCCGGCCGACCCAACCTGGTCGTCCTCCGACGTCGACTACCACGGCCATCTCGACCTCGCCGACGTCGATGGGGACGGGAATCTCGACTGCGCGGTCGCCGTCTACCTCGGTCCGGGCGGGTTCGGCGATCCGGGCCGGGTGAAGCTCTACGCCGGCAACGGCGACGGGACGTTCAGCGATTCCCCGGTCTGGACCTCCGGAGACGACTTCTACTGCTTCAGCCTCTCGTTCGGCGATCTCGACAACGACGGGGATCCCGATCTCGCCTGCGCGACGGGCGACGACTACTACAACCACCGCGAGCTGCGGCGGATCTATCGAAACGTCGACGGCACGCTCGAGTCGCTCCCTTCGTGGACATCGCAGGAGGAGGAGTACTCCCTGGACGTCGTCTGGGGCGACTTCAACGGCGACGGCGAGCAGGACGTCGCGTTCGCCGGGACTTCGAATCCGAACCGGATCTACTTCACCGAGAACGGCGTGCTGCAGACGTCGGCGGGATGGTCCTCCGAAGACGCCTCGATCTGGGCGAACACGGCCGCCGCCGGCGATGTCGACGGAGACGGACACCTCGATCTCGCCATCGCGGACAACTCCCAGCTCGGCGGGAACGGCCGGCACAAGCTGTATCGCAACCTCGGAAACGGGACGTTGTCGGCGCAGCCGGTCTGGGAATCGAGCCAGGGAGGGTACGGATCGCACGTCTCCTTCATCGACCTCGACGAAGATGGCGATCTCGATCTCGCCACCGGGCGCTGGTGGGGATCGGTGCAGATCTTCGAGAACCAAGGGGGATCGCTCGACACGCAGCCCGCCTACAGCTCCGCCACCAGCTCGGTGATCGAAAACGAGGTCTGGGAGGACGCCGACAACGACGGCTTGCAGCTCGGAATCGACGGGAGCTTCACGGGCGACGGCGCGCGGCGGTTGTACCGCCTTCCCGAGCGACCGGCCCGGGAGATCCTCTCCGTCACCATCGACGGGACCTCCCTCGATCCGGCCGAGGTCTACCTCGACTCCGACGACGCGTGGTTCGTGCTGCCCGAGGCTCCGCAAGCGGGGGCGCGGATCCGGGTGGTCTACGTCTCCTCGGTCGATCTCGACCTCGCCGTCTCCAACTGGGACAGCAGCGTCGGCAACTACTCCTTCCTGAACACGGGGGCACCGACCGGGGCGACTCTCGCGTCTCTCGAGCCGACCACGCGGCTCGCGGCCGGTCCGAACCCGTTCGACGAATCGCTGCAGCTCCGGCTCGATCTCCGCGGAGGGGTCGGAAGGGGAACGTGCGAGGTCGTCGATCCGGCGGGGCGGAGGATTCGGAGCTGGTCCACCGACGGGGTCCGGACGGTCTGGGACGGCAGAGACGAGCGCGGTCGTCCCGCCGCTCCGGGGGTCTACTGGGTCCGATGGACCGCGCAGGGGGTTCCGTCGGCGGTGGTTCGGGTGACCCGTCGATGACCACGCCGGCCGTCCGTCTCGCTCCTGGGCTTCCCGGCAGCCTCGAGCCGGTGGAGACGATCCATCGCGCTTCGGGACGGAGCGTCTGGCGGCTGCGTGACGTCCGTTCGGGGCGACGACAGGTGTTCAAGTGCGTGGAGCCCGACGCCGACCCCTCCCAACGCCGTGGGATCGTCGATGAGTTCCTCCTGCTCGAACGACTCCGGCACCCGCACTGGGTCCGTCCCCTCGGTTTCCACCACCTGGAGGATGGAACCCTGGGATACCGGATGGAGGAGCTCGCTCCGTTCGACACGGCCGAGGAGGGCTGGCGCCCGCGGGATCCGGAGGCGGTCCGCCAGGTCCTCGGTGCCCTTCGCCTTCTGCACGCCGTGGGCTTCTGCCACCTCGACCTGAAGCCGGGACAGATCCTGCGCGGCCGCGACGGGGTCTGCCTCGTCGATCCCGGGCTCGCCGCACCGGTCGGATCCACCGTCGAACCCCGGGGAACGTGGGGCTACATCGCTCCGGAGCTGCTCGATCGCCGCCCGTGGGACGAACGGGCCGATCTGTACGCGTTCGGTTGCGTGCTCGTCGAGGTCTGGACGGGTACCAACCTTCTCGGCGAAGGAGAGGTCGCCGATCAGATCCGGCGGCAACGGAGCGTCCCGGACCTCCGGCTTCGGGAGCGCGTGGAGGAGATGCCGGAAGGCCTCGACCGCGCGGTCGAGCGGCTGCTCCATCCGGATCCGGATCGCCGGCCACGGGACGCGAACCGGGCGTGGGAGGAGCTTCACTCCCTGGCGGGCTATCGGGACGGCTATTTCGAGCGGAGCCGACTCCCGGTCCCCCTGGATCTGCCCTTCTTCCCGTCGGCCGGTCTCGAGGAGGACTGGCGTGCCGCGTTGCGGGGAACCGGCCCGCGGCGGTGGGTCTTGACCGGAGCGGCCGGGAGCGGACGCCGCCGTCTTCGGGATCGGCTCGCCGCGGTGGCGGAAACGATCGGAGGGACGGTCCGTCGTCGTGCCCCCG
>WJJW01000233.1 GCA_014729455.1 Candidatus Eiseniibacteriota bacterium | reverse complement strand
TCCCAGTCCCGGACCATGCCGAGCTGCGGATTGGCGAACAGAGCGAAGAGGAGCGGGCCGATCGCGAGGCCGGCGAGGAGCAGGCGTTCGTCCCGCCGGGGGTCCGGGGCGCGGAGCGCGAGCGCGACCGCCGCGGGGAGCGCCGGCGAGAGGAGCAGGAAGACGTTGGCCAGCTCGGCGAGATGGGCGAGCGCGTAGGCGGAATAGGCGGTCCGGTCCCCCGATTCCGAGAGGGGAGGCAGAAACGTCCCGCCGCGCGTCATCTCCCGTCCGATCTCCGCGAAGGGGTAGTCGAGGGCCCAGAGGGCGATCCCCGACAGGACCGGAACCGCGAGGAGCGAGACGACCGCCTCGGTCCGGGCGCCGGCCGTCCACCTCCGGACGATCAGGTAGAGGAACCCCGGAACGGCGAAGATGATCTGGGCGTGGGAGAGGCCGGCGAAGACCAGGGCGATCGCCGAGGGGTAGAGCGATCCGCCGCGGAGGCTCCGGAGGCCGGTCCACGCCAGCAGGAGCGCGCCGGCGAGCGCGTACCCGTAGAACTCCGGGTACCCGGCGAAGAGCTGCAGACCTCCGCCCAGCGCGATCCACGCGAACAGGGCGATCCGGGAAGCCGGCCGATCCGCCAGCGAGCGGGAGACCGCGATCGCGAGAGCCAGGAACCCGATCCCGAGCAGGAGCTCGACGAGCAGGAACGCCTCGTAGGCTCCACCGCCGAGGGGGCGCGCGATGCGATCGTAGACGAACGTGGTCACCGCCTGCGCCAGCGGCTCTCGATGCGCCCCGCCGGCGGTGCGGACCCCCCGCTCGAGGGAGGAGAGGTAGACCTGGGCGTCCCCGAGCAGGAGGTTCCGGCAGCGGGCGAGCGCGAGCAGGCCGATCCCCGCGGCGACTCCGATCACCGAGAGGAGGGATGGCGGAATGCGCTCGCGCAGGCCGAGCAGGGAGCGGATCGTGCCGCGCCCGACCGCCGGAAACAGCACGGCGCCGAAGGCGGCGATGCCGACGGCCCTCAGGAGGAACGACCGATCGGCCAGGGAGTCGGCGCCCCACAGCCAGGGAGTCGGGAAGAACGTGGCCGCCCCGCGCAGGAGCAGGAGCGCGCCGAGAAGAAGAACGGCGAGGGGAACGATCCGCCGGCTCCCTTCCGGCATGCTTCCTCCTTCTGAAATCGGATCCGCGGCGTCGGCCGATCGAGACGATACGGTAGCACGGGCCGGCGGGGCGAGGACAGCCGGGGCGGTTGCGACGAGCCCCTGGTGGATCCGCATCGGAGGGTCGGCTATCCTGCCTTCTCGGTCGTCCGCGGAGCATGCGCCGGCCGGAAGGAGACTGCACGATGGAGTTCCTGACGTCGACCTTCTTGGGAAACGAGATCGGCCGGTGGCTGATCGCCATCGGCACGGGGCTCGTCACCCACGTGACCCTGCGGATCGTCGTCGGCGTCGTCGCCGGACGACTGGAGAAGCTCACCTCCCGCACCTCGACCTCCTGGGACGATCTCGTGATCTTCATGGTGCGCCGCACCAAGTTCTTCTTCCTCTTCCTGCTCGCCGTCTTCGTGGCGGCGCAGCTCGTGGTCCTCCCGGATCGGCTCCTGCAGATCGTCCAGGCCGCAGTCGTCCTGGGGTTCCTGCTGCAGGCGGGGGTCTGGCTGAATGCCGCCGTCACCTTCTGGCTGGAGGAGTCGCGGAAGAAGGATCTCGCGGAGGATCGCAGCCGGGCGACGACCGTCGGCGCGA
The DNA here is from genome assembly GCA_014729455.1 of Candidatus Eiseniibacteriota bacterium. Lineage (GTDB taxonomy): Bacteria > Eisenbacteria > RBG-16-71-46 > CAIMUX01 > VGJL01 > WJJW01. Next base: position 6,652 of record WJJW01000233.1, on the reverse strand, counting down.
TGGCGTTCGTGGTCCGGCTCGCGGTCTGGTCGATCGTGCTGCTCCTCGGCCTGGACAACCTCGGCATCGACGTCACCGCCCTGATCACCGGCCTCGGAATCGGTGGAATCGCGATCGCCCTGGCAGTCCAGAACATCCTGGGGGACCTCTTCTCCTCCCTGTCGATCATCCTCGACAAGCCGTTCCTCGTCGGCGATTTCCTGATCATCGACGACCTCCTCGGAACGGTGGAGACGATCGGTCTGAAGACGACCCGGATCCGCAGTCTCTCCGGCGAGCAGCTGATCTTCTCGAATTCCGATCTGCTCCGGAGCCGCATCCGCAACTACGGCCGGATGTTCCAGAGGCGGGTCCTGTTCAGCGTCGGGGTGACCTATCAGACGCCGCGCGCGAAGCTCCAAAAGATGCCCGGGATCCTCCGGGAGGCGGTCGAGGCGCAGGAGAAGACCCGGTTCGACCGGGCGCACTTCAAGGCCTACGGCGACTTCTCCCTGGTTTTCGAGGTCGTCTACTTCGTCCTGGAGCCGGACTACAATCTGTACATGGACATCCAGCAGGCGGTGAACTTCGCGATCCACGAACGGTTCGAGGCCGAGGGGATCGAGTTCGCCTACCCGACCCAGACGCTCTACTTCGCCCGGGCGGGCCGCTAGGTTCCGGCCGGGCCGGAAGCGTCGAGCTCCCGGAGGAACCGCAGCAGCTCCGCGTTGAATCGATCGGGGTTCTCGAGGTTCGCGAGGTGCCCCGCCCGCGGGATCGGGATCAGGCGGGCGTCGGGGATCGCGCGGACCAGCGCTTCGGCTTCGGACATCGGGGTGATCCCGTCCTCGGTCCCGCAGAAGACGCGGGTCGGGACCCGGATCTCCGCCAGCTCCGGCACCGCGTCGGGGCGCTCCGCCAGTCCCTGCAATGCGCGTTCGATCGCTTCGGGCGAGGCGGCCAGGATCCGCTCCCGGATCCGCGCGACCAGCGGCGCGCGCTCCCGGTGCGTGGTCGTTCCGACCATCTTCGACATCATCGCGATCAGGACCGCGGAGGGACCGCGCTCGCGGACCTGTTCGATCAGCGCGTACCGGCGGCGGCGCTCCTCCTCCGTGTCGGGAACCGCCCGCGTATCGGCCAGCACGAGGCCCTCCAGGCGGCGCGGGTGGCGTCGCGCGAAGGCGAGGGCGGCGTACCCTCCCATCGAGAGACCGCAGACGACGGTGGTCTCGATCCCGAGATGATCCAGCAAGCGAACGGCGTCATCGGCGATCCGATCGACGGTGAGCGGTCCGTCCCGCGGCGGGGAGTCGCCGAAGCCGGCGGCGTCGAACCGCAGGGCGCGGTGCGTCGCGGCGAGCGCCTCGACCTGCGGATCCCACATGGTCCGCGAGAGCGGAAACGCATGGAGAAGCAGAACGGCCCGCCCCTCTCCCGTCGAGTCGTAGGCGAGACCGCCGTTCTCTCGGTTCTGCATGCGTCGCTCTCCTTCCTCGATCAGTAGCGCGGGACCGAAGGATCGATCCGCGCCGACCAGGCGTCGATCCCGCCGGTCAGATTGAACACCCGCGGGAAGCCCGCCTCGCGAAGCAGCCGCACCGCGTGGGCGCTGCGGATCCCCGTGTGGCAGTAGACCACGATCTCGCGGGATCGGTCGAGGTCGGCGAGCGAGGCTTCGAGCCGTCCGAGCGGAATCGGAATCGGGTCGCCGATCCGTCCGATGCGGACCTCGAAGGGCTCGCGTACGTCCAGGAGGAGGAGCCCGGCTTCGTCCCGGAGTCGATCCCGCAATGCGAAGACGTCCAGCGCCGGGAGCCGTTCTCCCTCTGTCGAGCAGACCGGATCGGAGTCGACCAGCCGGTCGATCGTCGGGTTCTCACCGCAGATCGGACAGCCGGGATCCTTCCGGATCCGGATCTCGCCGATCGAGAAGGCGAGCGTGTCGAGCAGCGCCAGCCGACCGATGAGAGGCTCCCCTCGCTCCAGGATGAGCTTGATCGCCTCCAGCGCCTGCATCGCGCCGACGATCCCGGGGAGAACGCCGAGGACTCCGGCCTCCGCGCAGGAGGTGACCAGGTCCGCTGGGGGCGGCTCCGGGAAGACGCACCGGTAGCAGGGTCCACGCCGGGCGTCGAAGACCGAGAGCTGGCCCTCGAACCGGAAGATCGCCCCGTGGACGTTCGGCTTGCCGGAGAGGACACAGGCGTCGTTGACGAGGTAGCGGGTCGGGAAGTTGTCGGTCCCGTCGAGGACCACGTCGTAGCCCCGGACGAGCGGCAGCGCGTTCCCGCTCTCCAGCCGCTCCGGGTGGAGCTCCAGCGCGACGTGGGGGTTGACGGAGACGAGCCGGTCGCGGGCCGCCTCGATTTTCGGCAGTCCGACCGAGTCGGTCCCGAAGAGGACCTGGCGGTGGAGGTTCGACTCCTCGACCCGGTCCGGATCGATGAGGCCGATCCGGCCGACCCCGGCGGCGGCGAGGTACAGAGCCGCTGGGGAGCCGAGGCCCCCTACCCCCACCAGCAGGACCGAGGAGCGCTTCAGCCGCTCCTGGCCGGCCATGCCGACCTCCGGCATTACGAGGTGGCGGCCGTACCGCTTGATCTCCTGATCCGACAACAATCCGTTCTGCATGCTGCTGGCTCCTCGTCGAGAGGCTAACGCACCGCGGGCCGCCCGATATCGGTTGAAAGTGCAGGAATTCGAGCCGGTTAGCAAGCCCGAGCCAAAGGGGCGGCGGCCGGCTGCCGATAAGGAGGGGGCAGCCTGGACCCCGGCCGGGAACGACCCGGTCGCATGCAGGAGCGGGACGGCCGAGCGAAGACGAGCGATGGGTTCCAACGAACTGGTCCGAAAGCGTGGGCTCGGGACGGTCGCCGCGGCGATCTGCCTGGCGGCCGCCGTCTGTTCGATGATCCTCGGCATCGGTGCCGCCCGGGCGTCGATCCTTCCGGTCGCGCTCCAGGTTCCGCTCCTGCTGAAGGTGTTGACCTACGACGTGCGGTTGATGGCGCACGTCGACGACACGATCCACATCGGATACCTCTACGATCCCCGGGCCGAGGCGGCGTCCGATCGGCTCGCCGGCTTCCGCAACGAGCTCGCCGCCCGCTCGGGCCAGACGCTGCGGGGGCGCCGTCTGGAGCTGGTGGAGCTGCCGCTCTCCGACTCGACGTCCGTCGCGGAGACCCTCCGGCCGCACCATCTCGAGGTGGTCTACGTCGCGACGGGAACGGATGACCGGATCGGGGAGATCACGGCCGAGACCCGTCGCCGGGGGATCGTCTCGGTCACCGCCGAGGAGCGGTTCGTGGAGGCCGGTCTCGCCGTGGCCGTCGTGCTCCGGGGCGAGCGGGTCGGGATCACGATCAATCTCCCCGCGAGCCTGAAGGAAGGGAGCGACTGGAAGACGTCGCTGCTTCAGCTCGCCCGCGTGCTCCGCTGAGAGGCGTGATCAGGAGTCCGGGCCGTCCTCCTCCATCGCGCGACGGAGCGCGTCGGCCATCGCGGAGGTCGCGCCGCGGTTGCCCAGGTTCAGCCCGCTCCCTTGCGCGGTGGGCATCGCCAGACGGATCCGGCCCTTCTCGTCGATCTGCTGGATCATGACCTCCATCTTCTGACCGGAGGGGTACTTCTCGCTGAGATCGGCGCCGCGCGGGAGGCCCGTTTCTTCCAGCGGCAGAAGCCCGCTCACGCGCGGACCGAACGCCGGAAGATCGATGAAGATCCCGTATGGCTTGTGCGCCCGGATCTCTCCCTCCGTCTTCGCGCCGACCTTCGCCTTGCCGCCGGTCGCGCCCGGGGTCCGCATCGAGAGGGAGATCCGCCGCCTGCGGGTGTCGATCCCCAGGACCCGGACCTCGACGGTCTCGTCCTCTTTCAACGCGTCCCGGGGATGGTCGACCCGCTCGTCGCGGATCTCCGAGACGTGGAGGAGCCCCTCGACCCCCGGAAGCAGCCGGACGAACGCGCCGAAGTCGGTCAGGCGGACGACCGTGCCGGTGACGACCGAGCCGACCTCGAGCTGGTGGGCGACGTCGATCCAGGGGTCCTGCCGGGTCGCCTTGATCGAGAGGGAGATCCGATCCCGTCCCTTGGCGTCCTTGCCGATCTCGAGCACCTGCACGCGCACCGTCTGGCCGACCTTGAGCACGTCGGAGGGCTGCCGGACCCGATCGTGCGAGATCTCGGAGACGTGGACCATTCCATCGATCCCCCCGAGGTCGACGAAGGCGCCGAACGATTCCATCCGCACGACGGTTCCGTCCCGCACCTCGCCCACGTGCAGGCTCTCCCGAATCCGCGCGGCCTCCTCCTCCTTCTTCTTCTGCAGGAGCATCTTCCGGGAGACGACGATCCGCCGGCCTCCCTCTCCGAACTCGAGGATCCGGAAGTCGACGCTCTTTCCGACGTACGAGGAGGGATCGGGGGTGAAGCCGATGTCGATCTGGGAGATCGGGCAGAAGGCGCGCACGCCGGAGAGATCGACCTCGATCCCGCCCGGATTGACCCCGGTGACCTTCCCGGTGACCGGTAGCTCGGCCGTGTGCGCTTCCCGCAACTTCTCCAACGCCTCGCTGGGCGGGGCGGTGAACGACGTGTCGAGAACCACGCCGTCGTCGTTGGAGACGACGTACGCTTCGATTTCATCTCCCACCGAAGCGGTCATCTCTCCATCCGAATTGCGGAGCGCCGCGATGGCGATCGTCGCCTCGCTGCGTCCGCCGAAATCGACGAAGCAGTCCTCGTCCCCGATGGAGAGGATCTTGCCGCGCACCTTCTCTCCAACCTCGGGGGTGGGGGTGACGGTGTCCCCCCGGCTCATCGCGTTGCGGAACGTCTCCTCGTCCTGGGACGGCGGGGAGCCGGCCGGCTGCGGTGTGGGCTCTTGATTGTTGCCGGGATCAGTCTCGAACATGCTTGCCTCCTGACGAACCTCCAGACGGGCGAATCCGCGGTCGAGGGTACCAGGTTCGGACGGAGCAGAGAACCCGGAGAACGCAACGGCCGGAGAACCGGAGGTCGGGAAGTCCTCCGCCTTCGGGCCCGATGGACGCCCGCGCCCGCTGCGCCTATACTCCGGTACGGTTGTCGAAGAGGAGGGGTGGCGATGATGCGACCGATTCCAGCCGGCCTGCTGATCCTGGTGTTCCTGGTGTTCCCGTCGGGGGCGGGAGGTGCGGCGGAGGCGCCCCCCGATTCGCTCGTCGCGAGGATCGCGGCGGCCGGGGATTCGGCTTCCTTCCCCGGGGAGGATCTCGTGCTCGTTCTCGACGTGACGCGCGTCGACGTCGAGGAGAGCGGGCTGGGCCACGTCCGTCACCGGACGCTGACCAAGGTGCTCACGGAGGCGGGCGCTCGCGCGCTCGCGACCCGGCGGTTCGACTACGATCCCGCCTCGAACCTGATCCGGATCGACACGGTCCGGATCCACCGCGAGGACGGAACCACCGAGGCGGTCGATCCATCCACGGCGATCGATCTGCCTGCTCCGGCCCACCTGATCTACTGGGGAGCGCGGATGAAGCTGCTCTCGCTGCCGCGCCTGCGGGTCGGAGACGCGGTGGAGATCGCCACGTACAAGAAGGGGTTCCAGATCGCCTACCTCGCGGACGAGACGGAAGGGCCCGACGAGCGCTACGTCCCGCCGATGCGCGGGCACTTCTACGACGTGGTTCTCTTCCAGGACGACCTGCCGATCGTCGAGAAGCGGTACCGGCTGCGGGTCCCGCGAGACAAGCCGGTGCAGTACTCGGTGTACAACGGACCGGTCTCCGGCTCCCTCCGCTTCGCGGGGGACTCGCTGCTGTACGCCTGGCACGCGCTCGACGTGCCGGCGTTCGAGCGGGAGCCGCGCACCCCCGACCGGACCGACCTGGCCCCGAAGGTCGTGCTCGCGACCGTGGAGGACTGGCCGGAGAAGTCCCGCTGGTTCTTCGAGGTCAACGAGCCGGTCTTCGAGGCGGACGGGGCGATCCGGCGGAAGGTGGAGGAGCTGCTCCGCGGGGTGGAGGACGAGGAGGAGAAGATGGCGATCCTGCTCCACTGGGTGGCGCAGGAGATCCGCTACTCCGGCATTTCGATGGGCGAGGGGGAAGGCTACACGCTGCATCCGGGGATCATGACGTTCCACGATCGGTGCGGCGTCTGCAAGGACATCGCCGGCATGCTGGTGACGATGCTCCGGGTCGCGGGCTTCACGACCTACCCGGTGATGACGATGGCCGGCTCGCGGGTGGAGCGGATTCCGGCGGATCAGTTCAACCACTGCGTCGTCGCCGTGGAGCGGGAAGACGGCTCCTTCACGATGCTCGATCCCACCTGGGCTCCGTTCAACCGCGCCACCTGGTCCCGCTGGGAGGGAGAGCAGCACTACGTGATCGGAACCGCGGATGGAGAGGATCTCACGGCGATCCGCAGCTTCGCGCCGGAGGAGAGCCGGATGCGGATCGACGGCCACGCCCGTCTCGACGCCGCCGGAGATCTGCACGGCACGATGACGCTCACCGGCAAGGGGATCTCGGACGGCCGGCTGCGGAGCGCGCTCGCCGACGCCCCGGCCTGGGATCGAACCGGCGCCGTCGCGCGGCTTCTCGAGCCGCTCGGCGCGGGGGTCGAGGTTCTCGATCTGGAGGCGGTCGAGCCGCGCGATTTCTCCCGGGATGCGCAGCTG
>WJJW01000004.1 GCA_014729455.1 Candidatus Eiseniibacteriota bacterium | reverse complement strand
TGGGCGGCGCCCGGACATACGCGGGCCACCCATCGGCCATCAAGGGGATCTTGAACGGGATGCGACGTTCGCTCATCCTGAAGCGGTTCCGGACCGTTTCCCAGCTCCGCAAGCATCTGGAGACGATGCGCTGGTGAGGGCTCCGGTCCCGCGATCACGGCGATCGCCCCCGTCCGTTTCGTAGGAGGGATCGTATGGCAAAGGCCGGACCCGGCGGCATGCTCGTTCCCACCCTGATCCTCGGCGGCCTGGCCGCCGGCCTGGTGCTGATCGGCTACCTCCGCGGAGAGGGCCAGCACGTCACCGGCCTCCGCTCGGCCTGGGCCATGGTCTGGCAGATCCTCCCGCTGCTCGTCTTCGCGCTCATCGTCGCCGGGATGATCCAGACGATGCTCTCCCGCGAGGTCCTCGCCCGCTGGATCGGGGTCGAGTCGGGGTATCGCGGGATCCTGATCGGAACCGTGGCCGGCGGCCTCGCGCCGGGAGGGCCGTTCGTCAGCCTCCCGATCGCCGCCGGGCTGATGCGCTCCGGCGCCGGGGTGGGAACCATGGTGGCTTTTCTGACCGGCTGGTCTCTCTGGGCGGTCAGCCGGCTGCCGATGGAGGTCGGGATCCTCGGATGGCGACTGACGGGGATCCGTCTCGCCTGTACCTTCTTCTTCCCTCCGATCGCCGGCTGGATCGCGCACCTCTTGTTCGAGACGAAGTAGTCGGCGTCGTGGCCTTCGAGCGGAAAAACGAAGTCCGGAAGGGCGGCTTCCCCCTTCCGGACCCGTGCCTGGATCGGAGCTCTGCTCTCTCGTTCGTCTTCGATCGGTGCTCTATCGAGTGGGAGGGGGCGGATGCGCAGTCGCGCTGGTGTCGTTCCCTGGTGTCTCTCTGCGGGGGCTGATTCCGGTGACGCTCGAGCAGTGCTGGTTGCCGGCTCCTGGACCCGCTCCCTCCCTCGGTTGTTCCACTGCCGGAAGGATGACGGTTCGGCGTGGAGCCGGGTTGAAGGAACCGTGAGGAGTTCGTGAAGCCGGTCGGGGGAAGGGGATGTGGGGAGACACGGCATCCGCGTCTCCCCACCGGACAGTCGAGCTGCTAGGGGTCGGAAGAGCACCGGGAGCACCTGCGGTGCGCTCCCGGTTGATTTCGGTTGTAAGACCCGCAGGCCCTGTCAATCTTTACCGTAGGTCGCGAGACCCCCCTCATCCGTCCGGATGCATCCCCATCCGCTTCAGCTTCGTCAGCAACGTGTTTCGATGGATTCCGAGAAGTCGGGCGGTTTCCGACTTGTTCCCCTTCGTTTCCCGCAGGGCCCGTCGAATCTCCTCCGCCTCCACGTCGCGCAAGGTTCGCACCCCGCGCCGGCCGGCAGGGAGATCCCCGCCGCCTCCGGACGCATCGAGCGCGTCGCGGACCTCCGCCGCCTCGATCGGCCGGTTCCGATCGCCGAGCATCAGACGGTGCAGGACGTGCTCGAGCTGGCGGACGTTTCCCGGCCAGGGGTGATCCCTCAAGACCGCGATCGCATCCGAGTCGAAGAACACCTGGTGGGAGGCGTCGGCGCGCCGGAACTGCCGGACGATCCGATCCATCAGGAGCGGAACGTCCTCCGCTCTCTCCCGTAGCGGTGGAACCAGGAGACGCGGTTCCGGAAACAGCGGATCCAGCGCTCTCGGGATCCGCGCCGCGTCCGGCCCCTCGCCCGGGCGCAGCGTGACACTGAGGATCACTCGGAGATCGACGCGCTGCTCTCGCTGGCTCCCGACGGGACGAAACCGGCCTTCAAGGAGAGCCCGCGCGAGGTCCTTGCCGGAATCCTCTCCCAGCCGTTCCGCGTTCGCGAGATACAGGACGCCACGGTCGACCTGGTCCAGAAGCCCCGGTTCGCTCCTCGGGCGGCTCCCTTGCGCTCCGGCTCGCGCGCGGCCGAAGAGCAGGCCTCTCTGAAGCTTCCGGGCGTGCACGGAGAGGTCGCACGAGACGAAGGGTCCGTTCGCGCGGCGGCTCCTCTCGTGGATCACCTGCGCCAGGAGGCTCCGACCGGTCCCCGGCTCGCCCAGGATCAGGGTCGGCTGATCCAGTGCCGCAGCCGTCGCCGCCTGTCCGCGGATTGCCTCCATGGCGGCGCTGCGACCCGCGAGGCGGCTCCATGGCCCCTCGGCTCGGATCTCCCGGAGCCGTCGGTTCTCCGTGGCGAGATCCGCGTGGATCCGGGCGTTGCGGAGGGCCGATGCCGCGACCTCGGCGAGATCGCGAAGCAAGGCGAGCGTCCCGTCTGGAAAGGCTCTGGCTGATGAGGAGTCGAGATAGAGTGCGCCGACCTGACCGGACGGGTGAGTCAGTGGCAAACACAGTACAGATCGCATTCGGTTGACACGAACGCTCGCTACATCTTTGAATCGCGGATCTTCGAGAGCATCCGCGGTGAACACGGTGCGGCCGCGGGCTCCTTCCGTGAGAATCGTGCGGCTGACCCGCTCCACCTGACGAAGCTCCTGGCCTTCGATGTTCTCGGCCAGGACCGGCACCAGACCGGGGGGGTCGCTCCTGCCGAGAAAGAGGATCCCGCGCTCGGCCCTGGCCGCGCGGATCATCCTCGCGAGGATCGTCTGGATGAGGGCTCCGTAGTCCAGCTCGGCGGTCACGGTGCAGGTGATCCCCTTGAGATGGGCGAACCGACGGCGTTCCCAGACCAGGATCGGATCGTCCCCGACGGAACCGGAGCTCTGAGACGACGGGCCCGCCGGATTCTCCAGCAGGTCATCGTCGGCGGCGATCGCCTCGATCTCCTCGACGTAATCGGGCAGGTCCCGACCTTTCCGGGGGTCCTGCTCCTCCTTGGGCTCGTTCGGGCTCATCCGCGTGGCTCCTCGGTGTCCGGCGGCGATCAAGGAATCGCCGCTCGGCCCTCATCGAATTCGACGATAGCGGCTGAAGAACTCCACTGCAATCTTTTTGGACACTTCGACCTGTAAATTGGGAGGTTGTATTGCCCTTTTTTTGGGCGGTATTTTGATTCTGTTGCACTTCTTCTCTTTCGTCCCCAAAAACGGACCGACACCGGCGAGAATGGAGGTCGGGTTCCCGGAGAACACCCGCCCCAGTGCGGGGGCGAGCCCTGCCGAACTGGCTGCAAAGGAGAGAGATGCCGGATCATCGCTACGAATCGGAACGCCTCCTTTCCGAACGATCGGGACGCCGCGTCCTGATCGGAACGGATCGATGGAGCGGCCGGGCCGTCGTTCTGAAGGAGGGGGAGCCTTCCTCCATCCTGCGGGAAATCCGCTGTCTGCTGCAGCTTCCGGCCGGCGTCGGACCGACCGTGCTCGACCTGTTCCGTTCCGACGCGGACCGACTGGTCCTCGTCCTGGAACCGCTCCCCGGGATCTCCCTCGCGCAGGCCACCCCTGAGCTGACCGCGGCGGAAGTCCCCCCTCTCGTTCGCGCCATCTGCCACGCTCTGGATGGGGTGCATCGAGCCGGATGGATCCACTCCGATCTGAAGCCCGCGCATGTGTTCCTGGTCTCCGGATCCGACGCGGCGGAGGTTCGCCTCCTCGATTTCGGCTTCGCGCTGGGCCGGTTCCGGAGCTGGGACGAGCCACCGCGGCCCCGCGGCGGCACTCCCGCCTACATCGCACCGGAGATCCACAAGGAGTGGATGGTCGACGAGCGGGCGGATCTCTATTCGCTCGGAACCCTTCTCGCCGATCTGACCCGGAGCGTGGACGACGAGGCGCGCTGGGAACCGATCGTGAACCGATTGACCGCGAGGATCCCGGCCCGCCGGTACGCAGGCGCTCGGGAGGTTTCGTGCGCCGTGGCGGAGCGATTCGCGCTGCCCCCCGATCCCGCCGACCGACCGCGCTGG
>WJJW01000232.1 GCA_014729455.1 Candidatus Eiseniibacteriota bacterium | reverse complement strand
GGGCCCGTGCGTGCGGCGCCAGCGGGTTTCTTCTTCGGGTGGGATCCGTCCGGCCACGATCCTCCTAGGTCCGGACCCGCTCTCCGAGCCAGTCGCCGAGATCGCGGATCGCGATCCGTTCCTGGTCGAGGCTGTCCCGGTTCCGGACCGTCACCGACTCGTTCTGGAGGGTCTCCGAGTCGACGGTGACACAGAAAGGGGTGCCGGCTTCATCCATCCGGCGGTAGCGCTTCCCGATGGAGCCGGCCTCGTCGTAGAAGACGTAGAAGCGATCCTTCAGCTCCCCGGTGATCCGCTCGGCGATCTCCGGCATCCCGTCGCGCTTCACGAGGGGGAAGATCCCGGCGTGGATCGGGGCGAGGCTCGGGTTCAGCGAGAGGAGGACCCGCGCCTCCCCCTCGACCTCCTCTTCGCGATACGCGTCGACCAGCGCGGTCAGGACGGTCCGGTCGCACCCGGCGGAGGTCTCCACGATGTACGGGACGTAGCGCTGCTTCGTCTCGTCGTCGAAGTACTCCATCTTCTTGCCGGAGTGCTCCTGGTGGCGCGAGAGGTCGAAGTCGGTCCGGTTGTGGATCCCCTCGAGCTCCTTCCACCCGAAGGGGAACTCGTACTCGACGTCGTAGGCGGCCTTGGCGTAGTGGGCCAGCTCGTCGGGCGCGTGCTCGTGGACGCGGACCTTCTCGGAACGCAACCCGATCTCCTCCAGATACCAGCGCACCCGCTCGTCCCGCCAGTGCTCGAGCCACTCGGGATCGGTCCCCGGCCGGATGAAGAACTGCATCTCCATCTGCTCGAACTCGCGCGTTCGGAAGATGAAGTTGCCCGGCGTGATCTCGTTGCGGAACGCCTTGCCGATCTGCGCGATGCCGAAGGGGATCTTCTGGCGGCTAGAGGTTCGGACGTTCTCGAAGTTGAGGTAGATTCCCTGGGCGGTCTCGGGGCGCAGGTAGATCACCGCGGAATCCTCTTCGACCGGACCCATGAAGGTCTTGAACATCAGGTTGAAGAGGCGTGGTTTCGTCAAGGTGCCACGGTTCCCGCACCGCGGGCAGGGAGTGTTCGGATCGGTCGGGTCGACCCCCATCTCGTCGGCCCGGAAGCGCGCCTTGCACTCGCGGCAGTCGACCAGGGGATCGGTGAAGTTCTCGACGTGGCCCGACGCCACCCAGACCTGCGGGTGCATCAGGATCGCCGCGTCGAGCCCCTCGATGTCGTCGCGAAGCTGGGTCATCGACCGCCACCACAGACGCTTGACGTTGTTCTTCAACCGGACGCCGAGCGGGCCGTAGTCCCAGCAGGCGTTGATCCCGCCGTAGATCTCGCTCGAGGGGAAGACGTAGCCCCGCCGCTTGCAGAGGGCGACGAGCTTGTCCATCACCTTCTCCATGGATCCTCCTGTCGTTCGGACAAAAGTACGATAAACTCTACCTTTCGGCGAGGGCGCATTCAACGGTCCGGAAGGGGGAACGATGCTCGATTTCGCGGTGGAGTTGGCGCGGGAGGCCGGAGAGATCCTCCTGCGCGCCTACGGCAAGGTGGACCGTCGCGAGATCGGATACAAAGACTGGCGGAACCTCGTGACCGAGACCGACCTCGAGGTCGAAGAGCGCCTCGCCGAGCGGATCACGTCCCGGTTCCCGGAGCACGGGATCCTGGGGGAGGAGCGGATCGACCGGGCGCCTCGGGACCGGGAGCGGCACCGCTGGATCCTGGACCCCCTGGACGGGACGACCAACTTCGTCCACGCGCATCCGATCTTCTGCGTCTCGATCGGCCTGGAGCGGAACGGAGAAGGCCGGATCGGGGTCATCTTCGCGCCCGTCCTCGACGAGCTGTACGTCGCAGAGCGGGGGAACGGGGCCACTCTCAATGGATCCCCTTGCCGGGTCTCCGACGAAGAGGATCTCTCCCACGCCCTCCTCGGCTCCGGATTCGCGTACGGGAGGGACGAACGCGTCGAGGTCAATCTCGCGCACTGGGCCCGCCTCTCGCGGCTTGCCCGGGGGCTCCGCCGGTGCGGCTCGGCGGCGCTCGACCTCGCCTTCGTCGCCAGCGGCCGGTACGACGGCTTCTGGGAGATGTACCTCTCCCCCTGGGATATCGCCGCGGGGGCGGTTTTGGTCGAGGAGGCGGGCGGCCGGGTCTCCGATTTCCGCGGGGGCGGCGATTGGAGAGACGGGCACGAGATCCTGGCGACCAACGGGCGCCTGCACGAGCGGATCCGGAGCCACCTCGCCGATCCCGGGGACTGAATCCGCGCCCGCTCGGCCTGGGGAAAAGCCCGCAACTGCCTCGAATGCGCCGGGTTCGAGGGAGTGGAGACCGTCACCGGCTCTTGACGGGACCCTGCCAAATGAGCGAATCTGAAACGTCGCCGAGCAAGGAGGTCCCATGAGCTTGCTGGCGCCGCGCACGTCTCTGCACGCGTATCGGAAATTCGCCGTCGCTCTCGCTCTGCTGGCGCTGGTTTGCGGCAGAATCGACGCGGGCGAAGTCCATCCTGCGCTGCGCGAGGCGGTTGGATCCGCAGCCCGGGATGGGGACGCGGTGGTCTGGGTTCTGTTCGAGAACCGCGGTTTCTCCGGCGAGGAAGAGACGCGGGCGGCACTCCGCCGTGCTCAGGAGCGCATCCCCGAAGCCGCGTTGGCGCGACGCGCCAAGGTGGGTGCGGCGCGGGCGGGTCCGTTCGATCTCCCCGTCGCCACCGCCTACCGCGACGCGGTGGCGCGCTACGGGACGATCCGGACCGTGAGCCGCTGGCTGAACGGCGTCAGCGCGCGGATCGCGGTCTCGACGATTTCCGAGATCGCCGCTTTGCCGTTCGTCCGGGAGGTCCGTCCGGTCGCCCGCGGTACGGCGAGCGGGATCGGTCCGCGGTTCGGCCCCGAGGGACGGCTCCTCGAGCGGCCGGACCCCTCCTCCGCGCGGATCATCCCACGCGGCGTGGAGACGCGGGACGATCTCTACGGGCCCTCGTTCGGCCAGCTCGACATGATCGGGGTGGTCGCCGCCCACGAAGCCGGATACACGGGAGCCCGGGTCCGGTTGATGATGCTCGATACCGGTTTCCGGACGGATCACAACGCCTTCGCGACCGCCGACCTGCTGGCCCAGCGGGACTACGTCTTCGGGGACGACGTCGTCGACAACGAGGGGCTGGACCACCCGAACGCCCACTGGCACGGCACGGCGACCTGGGGGGCGTGCGGCGGGTTCGCTCCCGGCGCTCTGGTCGGTCCGGCATACGGGGCGACCTTCGCGCTGGCGAAGACCGAGGATATCCGCTCGGAAACCCGGATCGAGGAGGACCACTACGTGGCCGCCCTGGAGTGGGCCGACTCGCTCGGCGTGGACGTCACCTCCGCATCGCTGAGCTACCGCGCCTTCGACGACGGATTCGAGTGGTCCTACGAAGAGCTCGACGGAGACACGGCGCCGATCACCCGGGCGATCGACCGAGCGGCGGCGCTGGGGATCCTCTGCTGCAACTCGGCGGGAAACCACGGCCCGCAGCCGGGGACCTTCGGCGAGCCGGCCGACGCCGACTCGATCCTCTCGGTCGGAGCCGTCGACGACGAGGAGCGGATCGCCGGCTTCAGCAGCCGCGGTCCCCGAGTCGACGGGATGATCAAGCCCGAGGTCGTGGCGCAAGGCGTCCAGACCTGGTGCGCCGACGCGGACGACCCGGATTCCTACCTGGGGGTGAGCGGGACCTCGCTCTCGTGTCCGCTGGTCGGAGGTGCCGTCGCCGTTCTGCTGGAGGCGCACCCCGAGTGGAGCGCAGAGGAGGCGCGCCAGGCGCTGCTGAACACTGCGGATCGGGCGGACGCTCCCGACAACGCGTACGGGTACGGTCTGATCGACCTCTGGGCGGCGATGCACGCGGAGCCGATCATCGTCCCCGTTCCCTTTCCGCTGCTGGATCCGGCGGAGGGTGGAGTGGCGGATTCCCCGTATCCGACGTTGTCCTGGGGTCGGTCGGCCGATCCGCAGGGAGGAACGATCGAGTACGAGGTCTGGGTGGATGAGGATCCGGAGTTCGGATCCCCGTATCTGTACGGAGGGATCGTCGACACCTTCTTGATGGTGCCCGACTTTCTGCTCCCCGAGACGGAGCACGCCTGGCGGGTGATCGCGGAGGAACCGGACGGCTACCGGCGGCTCTGCCGGAGCGATCGGACCTTCGTGACGCCGCCGGCCTCCGGCGTGGACGCACTTCCGCCCGAGAGGGAGGGGTTCGTGCTGGAGGCGAGGGAAAACCCGATACGGGGAGAGCCGGTTTTGCGGTGGTTCGCCCCGCCGGGTACGCTGCACGAGTCCGTCCGCCTGACGGTCTTCGATGCGACCGGCCGCAGGATCGCGCGCGAGACCGCTCAGGTGGAGCGGACCGGTTGGAACCGGTGGAAGTTCGATCCGGGATCGGGGGAAGGCTCGGTCCTTCGATCCGGAGTGTACTTCGCCATGCTCGAGGCGGCCGGAGCCCCGGCCGCCCGGACGAAGATCGTCCTCACTCGCTAGGGGAAGCAGGGGGGAAGATGAATACAGAATCGACCAGGGAACGGGAGATCCGTGTGCTCCTCGACGCCGCGACGGCGGATCGCATCCGTGGCCGTGTCGCGGATGCGGAACAGCTTCTCGAGGAAGCGCTCGCGATCGCTCGAAGCGAAGACCGACCGGAGCTCGTCGCCGCGGTGCGGGCCAGCCAGGGGGTCCTCGAACGGAATCGAGGGAACCTGGATTCAGCGAACGTGGCGCTCGCGGAAGCGCTGGACCTCCGCCGACAGGTCGCCGATCCACTCGGGATCGCGCGCGCGCTGGGGGATCTCGGACGCGTGCACCTCGATGCCGGTCGGTCCAGCGAGGCTTCGCGGTGCATCGAGGAGGCGCTGGAGACCAGCAGCGGGCCGGAACCGGGACGGACGCGCGCGGAGATTCTCGAGAACGCCGGACTCCTCCATGCGCGCCTCGGTTCGCCGGACCGAGCCGAGGAGTGCCTCCTCGAGGCCCGCTCGCTCTATGACCAGCTCGACGACGTCGACGCGGTCGATCGGATCGACGCGTTCTTCCACCGGCGGGACCGGGAGGCGGGGCGCGGGGAGGGACCGGCGGTCGGGCTGGACGAGGAGCTCCAGTTGCTCGAGAGGCGGCGGCTGCTCGAGGCGCTCGAAGCGGAAGGCTGGAACCAGTCGCGTGCGGCGCGGCGGCTCGGGGTGACCGAGACGCGCGTCCGGAACCTGATGCGCCGTCACGGCCTCCGCCCCCGCAACCGAAGGGGGAGACCCCGGAAGAGCGCCGACCGATCGACCGTGTGAGCCCGATCCGAGGCGTGGCGATCGATCTGTTCAACACGCTGGTCCACATCGATCCGACCCGCTATCCGACGGTGACCTGGGAGGGGAGGCCCCGCCTCTCCTCCGCGCCGATCCTCCTGGAGATCTTCCGGTCCTGGGATCTGAACGTCGAGCCGGCCCGCTACATCGCCGCCTCGATCGAGGTGCAGGACGAGATGGAGAAGGAGCGGAGGATCGAGCACCGGGAGATTCCGTCGCTCGAGCGATTCCGGCGCACCCTGGAGCGGGTGGGGATCGACCCGGAGACCGACGGGGGGCGGCTCTTGCGGATCCTGCAGAGAACCCACATCGACTCGCTGGTCGACGCTGCACGTCTCCCGGTCCGTTCGCTGCTCGTGCTGGCCATGCTGGCGGCCCGGCATCCCGTGGTGCTCGTTTCCAATTTCGACGACGGGGCGGCATGTCGTAGGCTTCTGGAACGGCGGGGGATCGCTTCGTATCTGAGCGGGATCGTGATCTCCGAGGAGATCGGCCTCCGCAAGCCGGATCGGACGCTGTTCGAGCGGGCCGCCGCGCTGGCGGGCTGCGCCTGCGAGGAGATGCTCTTCGTCGGCGATTCGCCGGTCGACGACATCGAAGGAGCAAGGGCGGTCGGGATGAAGCCGGTCTGGATCCGGGGCGAGGCGCCGCCCCCGCCGAACTGGCGCGCGCCGGAGCCGACGCTGGATCACCTCGCCGATCTGCTCGACCTGGGTCTGGGGGAGGAGGGGAGCCTCGATGCCATCGCTACGTGACACCATCCGGGAGCTGAAGGAGCGGAATCCCCGCGTCCAGTACGAGGTGATGGAGCCGGGTCAGGTGCAGCGATTCCTGACCAAGCTCGGATACCTCGGTCCTTACGACCGGTGCAAGTACGACGTGATCTACTTCCGGGAAGAGGAGAAGGAGAAGGCGATGGTGATCTGGGGGATCCTGGGGACCGACGCCGCGCCGCGCCGTTCCACCTCCGGCGCGTCGTAGGTCGCGGCCCAACGAACGGCCACCCCCATCGGCCGGGAAGGGGCGCGCGTGAGATCCCGGATCCGGTGAGGGCGGCGACAGTGGACCGGCCGGCGTCGCGGGCTTGGCGCGACACCGACCGGCAGCCGCGGCACGAACCGCTTTGCCGCGCGGGGATTCATCGTCCCCGAGTCCGTCCCCCATCCCCGCCGGCTGGCTGTCCATTCCCGTGTCGTGCGATCCGACCGGACCGGGTCCGGGGGTGTCCTGCAGGGCAGCAATCCGCGTGCCCGCGCGCCGGAGGCGGAGAGAGAGCCACTTAGAGGGAGACCGCGCGCCCGGGGGTGAGCGGGTTCGTGCGCGCTGCATGATCCCGCCGGGCGAATCGCATCGGTGACGAACCGCCGGCCGGCATCGGGTGCGCCGTGGTCAGTCCGCCTCGGCGAGCAACGCCTCGATGACCCACTCGACCTCCTCGTCGAGATAGGAGGAGGCGCCGCGGTGCCGATAGCGGATCTGTCCTTCCCGATCGATCACGATGAGCGTCGGGATCGCGCTCACACCGAAGCGCTCGGCGTCCTGGTTCTCTCCCAGACCGACCGGCATCGAGTATCCGTTCTGCTTCCAGTACGGCGCGACCTTGTCGCGACCCGCCGATCCGCGCTCGAAGACGTTCATGCAGATCACCTCGACCGGCTTCTCCCTGGTCCGCTCGTAGAGCTTCTCCACGAGCGGAAGGGTCCCCCGGCAGGGGCCGCACCAGGTCGCCCAGAAGTCGAGCACGACGACCTTGCCCCGCAGTTCCTCGAGCGAGGTGGTCCCCCCATCGAGCAGCGGAACCGCGAAGTCGGGGGCGGGACGGCGGATCAGATCGGAGAGGATCTGCTCACGGCGCTCCGGAATCGCCCTCTCGTGGGCCTCCTCGAACGCCTCGACCACTTCCGCGTAGCCCGGATCCTCCCGGTACGGCTCGAACGCCCTCTCCGCGTTCAGGCGCAGGGTGTTGTCGAAGCCCCGCTCGGCCGCCTCGTGCAGCATCGAGAAGGCGCGCTCCTTCATCTCCGCCGTCGCCAGGGCGACCCCGGCGTCGTACGCAGCCTGCGCGTTGTCGTCCTGGACCTCGGCGATCCGCACGTAGGCATCGGCGGCCTTCTCGAGGTCGTTCCGCGACTTGTAGAGATCGGCGACGGCCCGCAGTCCGCCGACGTTCTCCGGATGCTCCTCCGCGTACGCCATCAGCCTCTGGTCGGCCTCGACCCCACGTCCCAGCTTGCGCAGGTAGCCCGCTTCGTACTGGACCGGCCGGGACGATTCCGGCTCGACCTGCGCCCACATCCGGCAGATCTCGACCGCCTTGCGGTAGTCCTGGTAGCTCCGGCCGTACGCCGTGGCCAGGATCTGGTAGGCGAAGGGGTGATCGGGCCGATCCTGCGCCGCCGAGAGGAGAAGCTCCATCGCCTTGTCGCGATCCTGCTCCAGGAGCGCCGTGGCGAGACCGCAGCGGGCGTGGTAGTGGTCGGGATCCACGGAGAGCGCGCGGCGGAAATGAGGGATCCCCGCCTCCCCCTGCTCCAGCATCCCGGCCAGGAACTGGAGGTCGGGGTCCGTCGTGTCGGCGGCCGCGCGGGTCCGGATCTCCTGCTGGATCTGCATGGCGCGCGGCGTCCTCTGGGTGACGACGAGATAGAAGCGCTGCAGGTCGAGGTAGCCGGGGTGCTCCTCGAGCGTCTCCTCCAGTCGGGCGATGTACGCCTCCATCTCCTCCTGGTTCGAGATCTCGCCGACGTCGTCGAGGATGGCGCGGACCTCATCGGGCGGTTCCCAGGCCCGCGGCTCGATCCCGTCCGGGATCGGAGGACCCTCGGCCGCGGACAGCGGCGTGGCGGCCAGGAGAAGGATGATGAGGATGAGAAGAGACTGGGGACGCATCGGCACCTCCGGATAGACGAAAGCCCCGCTCGGGGCTTGGATCGGACTGGACCGGACCCCGCCGGGGGTTCCCGCGGTCCAGAGGCAATCATCGCGAGACCGCTTTCAGAATAGGGTGCCGCCGGCCGGGTCGGCAAGCGGACCGGGCTCCGGATCCCACGAATCCCCCCGCAGCGCTCCACCCAGGAGCATCCGGAGAAACGCCGGCGGGCGCATCGGGATCGAGAACGGCAGAGAGGTGCCGATCTTCCAGCTCC
>WJJW01000231.1 GCA_014729455.1 Candidatus Eiseniibacteriota bacterium | reverse complement strand
CACCGTGGCTCCTCCCGGCACGGTGTTCAGCGTGAACGTCCCTTCGGTATCGAATTGTTCGGGCTCGATTGCGTGAACGATTCCACCATTGCCTGTGAACGTGTACACATTGGTCGGCGGGCTGTCGCCGGTGAGGAACGCGCTGCCGGTGTCGTCGGGGCTGGGGGGATCAGCGGCCAGGGAAGGGGGTACGGCCAACGCAAGCGAAGCGAACGCAAGCAGTATGTATATATTCTGCAAAACCTAGCTCCTTTGTTTGTCGACCACCGGGGACGAGGAGCGGAATGCTCCGCAGGTCCCCCCAATCGAACGGACCGACACTATAGACCTCGGATCAGGAGGTCAACGGAGTCGAGAGATGCCCTTCGCCGAAATCGATGGGGAGTTCAACGGTCGAAACAGAGACGTCGAGGATCTCTCCTTCCCGACCGAAACCGCATGGTGCGCATATCAACTCGACTCTGAGGGACGCATCACTTCCGTAGGAACCGAAATCGGAATGCCGGCTGCAGACGTCGAGCTCGCCGGCGAGTCTCTCGGCGTGGCCGGGATCGACTGGACGGACCCCGCCGATCCTCAGCTCCCGGCCGCGTACGCCGAGTCGGAGCTGTCGCTGCGCGGAGTGAGCACGAATGGCGAGATCGTTGGGGTCGGCGGGGCGGAGGGAGGAACCGCGCCCCCCGCCCGAGGGGCCGGCGGTCCGGTACGTGGACCAGAGGAGGGAACCGAGGTGTGTTGGCGTTCCGTTGTCTCCGGGATCTACGAGCCGCGCAACCGCAGACCCGCCGTGTGAGGGGTTGAAGAGGATCCGAATGTTTGATGGGCGATCATGCCGGGGAACCGGGAATGTCGCGTTTTCCCTGCAAACCGCCTATCGGTTCCGAATGGACGAGAGCGATCGGCTCTACACGGAAACGTGGTCGGGAAACCTGCCGATTCTGAAGATGGCTGCGAGCGTCGGATTTCAGATCTGTCGGCGGCAAGTCGGGGATCCTGCGGTCCGGGGGCGGGAGTCCGCCGCCCCGCGGTTCGTTCTGAGACCGGAGCAGTTGTGGAGGCGGCGTTCGTGGCTTCAAGAAGCTGCCCTTCCACCTCGACCGGGATCAGCCTCGGCGCCGGCGCCCCCAAGCCTTGCCGAGGAGCGAAGTCACGTTCTTTTCGTGACGCAGCCCGCAGCTGGCTCCCGCCACTCTCTTGAGAGGGATATGTCGATCCAGGCCGATGCGGCGGAGAGATCGTGCGCCGCGTGCGCCACTGACGGAATCCCGTCCTGCGGGTCCATGTCGGGTCGTGTGCAACATTTACCGGTCGATCGCGGAGGTGATCCATGAAAGCACCAGGAACCGATCGAGCTCCTAGAGCGCTCTGGACGGTCTTCCTGTTCCTCTGTCTCGGTAGCAGCCCCTCCTTCGGGCAGGCTCTGTTCAGCAAGGCCACCGATGATGGGCTGCCCGAGTGGCCCCGCATCAGCACCGACATCCACTCCTCCCAATGCGGCTTCGTCGTTGGAACGATCATGTGGCACATCAATGTGCCGCCGATGAGCGATTTCTTCATCTCGGAATTCGATGAGCAGGGCGAGCTTCAGGCGAGATGGCGCTACGACTGGAGCTTGGATGCCGACATGGTCGTCAGGCCCACTCCACCCAGATACTACGTCGCGGGAACCTCGCTTGCGAGATTCGACGACCATGAGGAGAGCTTCATCGTCTTCAGCACAAACCGAAGTGACGGGGAGATCATCCGTTCGCGACGAATCCTGGCACCGGCAGAGATCAGTAGGACGGTCGGGGGAATCGAGGTCGCCTTTGGCGGCGGAATCGTCGTCGCAGGTTCGGCCGCGGGCTGGGACGCATCGTCCAAGGACATGTTTCTGGCCAACTTCCACAAGAACCTGGATGAAAGATGGGCCAAGGTCCTCGCATCGGATCATGAGGTGGAAGCTCAGGCGGTAACGATCTACTCGTCCATCTCCGATCCGCCAGGATATTGCATGGTCGGCACTGACGCCTCCGATCGGATCGTCATTGCTACCCTGGACCGACACGGCAACCTTGGGTTCGGCAAGGTGATCGACGTTGGGGAACGGACCACCAAGGCCCTGGATGTCGACTTCGTCGGAGATGGGTTCATCATCGTCGGCGACACTGCCGGTGACGGACTCGTGCTCAAGTTGGACATGGCGGGGGAGCTCGACACCTTTTACAAGTACGACGGCGGTCATGACGCCGAGTACTTCACATCGGTCGGGAGGGCCCGTGACGGAATGTTCTTCGTCGGGAGAGGAGCCGATTCGGAGAGCGCAATCGTCGGGAAGCTCGCGGAGAATCAGGGCGTTGATTGGGTGCGTCGTTTCGACGGAGTGAGCGGATCCTCCGTGCCCAACCTGGCGGTTACCGGCGTCCAGGATGGTCGCGCAGTGATGGCGAGCGTCGACGCCGACGGAGAGCTTCACCTGATCTCATGCACCGGGATCGCGGGGGAAGCCTGCACCGGTCAGGCGACGAGCCTATCGATCCGGGATCCGGGAATCTCCATCGAGGATTGGTCGCCCCAGGTGCTCGATCTGCCGGGGAACCACATCATCAACGATGAGCGGCTGACTCGTGTGAGCGCTTGGAGCCCCTCAGAGGTCATCGAGTGCGGTGAGGGTTCGACCGAGTGTCCCGCGGCGATGCGGGCTGTTGCCTCCACGGAAGCTCACTTCATCAAGCTTTGGAACCCCTGGGAGGAAGACGGCCCGGACACGCTGATCACAGGAACGTCCGATGCGTGGGGGATCGACATGGCACGGGATGGAAGCACCATCTGGTGGACGGACCGTGAGTCGATGACGATCGGCGCCTTGGACATCACCGGCGAGAACGTGGACAGCACATGGGTGCAGAACGTCGACGCATTCAATGTGGATTACCACGAGGAGTCGGGGAAGGTCTTCTGGGGGGATCGGTCGTCGATGAGCATCCAGTGTGCGGATGCGGAGACGGGTGATGTTCAGACGATCGTCTCCGGTCTATCTGGTGCTCCGGTCGATATCGAGATCGATCCCCTCTTGCGTCGAGTCTACTGGAGCGAGGAGGGAATCGGCGTCCGTTCCGCAGGCCTGGACGGCGGAGATGTGGAAACCGCCGTCTCCACCAGCGCTCCGATCGGGATCGCCCTGGACACGGACGCGCGAACGCTCTACTGGCTGGACGGGTTGCTCGGTGGGATCTGGTGGGCGGACCTGGACGGGGGAGCACAAGACAGCTTGATCTCAACCGCGGCGGTCACGTGGGACGTCGAGTTCCATCCGGAGACGGGGAAGATCCTTTGGACCGAGCTTGACTCACGGATCATGCGCGCGAATGCGGACGGCAGCGGCGTTGAGGAGCTTGCCGAGTTTCCAGTACGGTCCATTGCGTTCGGCCCGGTGGAACCGACCGTTGTCGGTGTCGATCTGGACCAGACGGTGGTCCGAGCCGAGGCCTTGCTCGGACAGAACGCCCCGAATCCCTTCCACAGATCCACCGCGATCGCCTACCGTTTGGACGAGCCGGCAAGGGTATCACTGAGAATCTATGACGTCGGCGGACGTCTCGTGCGGACTCTCATCGGGCGGGGTGAGCGAGGTACGGGAGAACATCGAGTCGTGTGGGATGGGCGAGGGGACGACCGCCGAAGGGTGGCACCCGGCATCTATTTCTATCATGTGCGAATCGGGGAGGATCGGGCCACGCGCCGCATGGTGATCCTCGAGTGACCTGATGACCGCCGACCTCAGGCCCGGAGCGGGGCGCGGGGGCGATGAACTCACTGATCGGCCCCGGCTCCTTCGAACTCCGTAGCCGGGTGTCCCGATCGAGGGCGGGTGGGACAGATGGTGATCTCGGAAGTCGCAGGCTTCGCAATTGCCTTGGTTGCCACGGGGACGAGATTCAAATGACGGACGGGAGT
>WJJW01000230.1 GCA_014729455.1 Candidatus Eiseniibacteriota bacterium | reverse complement strand
TCCCTCTACTCTGGAAACTATCACACGGTTCCCGCCGATTCACCTGCTAGAGGGGTGGTTGCCGGCCTCCCGAGGGTATCGTATCGTCCCGGAGGACGGGATCGCGCCGGAGAGGCGCGCGGGGAGCGGGAAGAACGGGAGATCGCCAGCCCGTCGGCCGATGGTTCCACCGAAGGAGTGGGATTCTTGTGAATCTGGAAACGAAGCTGCGGGAACGGACCGCCCACGCGGGCGTGATCGGCTTGGGTTACGTCGGGCTCCCGTTGGCCGTCGAGCTGGCGAAGTCCGGGTATCGGGTGACCGGCTTCGAGGTCGATGCGGCGAAGGCGGCGTCGCTGATGCGCGGTCGCTCCTACGTCGGGGACGTGCCCGACTCCGAGCTCGCGCCGCTCATCGAATCGGGCCGTCTGACGGCGACGACCGACACGGCGTCGCTCGCCGAGTGCGATACGGTCAACATCTGCGTTCCGACCCCCTTGCGGAAGTCGCGGGATCCGGACGTCTCCTTCATCGTCGAATCGGTGGAGAAGATCGCCGCCCATCTGCACCCCGGCATGCTCGTGATCCTCGAATCGACGACCTATCCGGGGACGACGGAGGAGCTGATCCAGCCACGGCTGGAGCAGACCGGGCTCCGCGTCGGGACCGACTTCCATCTGGCCTTCTCCCCGGAGCGGGTCGATCCCGGGAACCCGCGGTTCCAGACGCGCAACATCCCGAAGGTGGTCGGCGGGACGACCCCCGAGTGTACCCGCCTCGCGGTGCTGCTGTACTCCAGCTCCCTGACCCAGGTCATCCCGGTCAGCTCTCCGAAGGTCGCCGAGATGGCGAAGCTCCTCGAGAACACCTACCGGAGCGTGAACATCGGGCTGGTCAACGAGCTGGCCCTGCTCTGCGATCGGATGGGGATCGACGTCTGGGAGGTGATCGACGCGGCGGCGACGAAGCCGTTCGGCTTCATGCCCTTCTACCCGGGACCGGGTCTGGGCGGACACTGCATCCCGGTGGATCCGTTCTACCTTTCCTGGAAGGCGCGCGCGGCAGGCTTCGAGGCGCGATTCATCGAGCTGGCCGGCCAGATCAACTCGGAGATGCCCCGGCACGTCGTCGGCAAGATCGTCCGGGCGCTCAACTCGATCCGCAAGAGCGTCAACGGATCGCGCATCCTCCTGCTCGGGGTCGCCTACAAGGCGGACGTCGACGACACCCGCGAATCGCCGGCGCTCGATATCGTCGAGCGGTTGTGGGAGCTCGGAGCGGAGGTCGTCTACCACGACCCGCTCGTCGAGCGGTTCCCGGTCGGGGAGAAGATCCTCGAGTCGGTCGAGGTCTCCGATGACGTTCTGCGCGAGTGCGAGTGCGCCGTCGTGGTCGCTGCCCATTCCTCGTTGGACTACGACCGGATCCTGGAGCAGTCCCGATTGGTGGTCGACACTCGAAACGTCTGGAAGGGCCAAACGAGCCCGAAGCTGTTCCGCCTGTGAGGAGACGCTGATGGAGATCGGGAAGGTACTGGTCACGGGGGGAGCCGGGTTCATCGGCTCCCACGTCGCCGAGCGGCTACTTCGCGAGGGGCTCGCGGTGCGGATCCTCGACGACCTTTCCACCGGACACCGGGAGAACGTGGAGGCGATCCGCAGCGGTGCAACGGAGAAGCTCGAGCTGGCGATCGGAGACGTCCGAAGCCCCGAGACGGTGGAGGAGGCGACCCGCGACGTGGGGGCGATCGTCCATCTGGCCGCCCTCCCCTCGGTGGAGCGATCGGTCCAGGATCCGTGGACCAGCCATGCAGTCAACGTCGACGGTACGCTGCACCTCCTCGAAGCCGCACGCGCCCGGAAGATCGGAAGGTTCGTCCTGGCGGGATCCTCCTCGGTCTACGGGGACCAGCCGGAGCTACCCAAGACCGAGACGATGCGTCCCGCTCCCCGGTCGCCGTACGCGCTGTCGAAGTTCGTCGCCGAGGAGTACGTGCGGCTCTACGCCGAGCTCTTCGGCCTTCCCGGGATCACGCTGCGATACTTCAACGTCTTCGGGCCCCGGCAGGACCCGGCGTCTCCCTACGCGGCGGTGATCCCGCTCTTCCTGAAGGCGCTGCGGAAGGGGGAGCCGCCGGTGATCTTCGGCGATGGTGAGCAGACGCGCGACTTCACCTTCGTCGAGAACGTCGTCGAGGCGAACCTCGCCGCCCTCTCCGGCCCGCCGCCTCATGGAGAGGCGGTCAACGTCGCCTGCGGGGAGCGGACCTCGCTCCTGGAGCTGCTGGAGCTGCTGGTCCAGGCGACCGGAACGCCGGGGAAGCCGACCTTCGCCCCTCCCCGGGCCGGGGACGTGCGGGACTCGATGGCGTCGATCGAGCGCGCCACGGAGCTTCTCGGGTACCGGCCGCGCGTCGGCCTGCGCGAGGGGATCGAGCGGACCGTGGCGGCGTTTCCGCAGGACTGAGGAGACCGCGCCCGCGGCGTTTTGCACGGGCGTTCCGCAATCCGCAAGGATCCCTGAATTTCCAGACGGGGGCGGGGAAGATCACGCACCGCTCTTGCTCTGTATCGTATTCCAGGAAAACAAGTTAACAGAAGCTTCGTCGCGCACCGTTCCGGAAGGGGAACGGCATGCTCCTCGCCTTTCTGGCGGGAGTCATGAACCGGACGAACGACAACGCCCACCGATCGAGACGGAGCGGGGCACTCCTCGGCCTTCTGCTTCTCGTTTCCTGGATCCTCGCGCCGCCGGCGCAGAGCCGGAGCTTCGCGTTCGAGTCGCTCCGCGATCCTCTGACGGCGCTCCAGACGGCCCGGGGCGGCCCGCAGCCGAGCGAGCTCGGCGGCGCCGAGCTGATCCGCGCGAACCCGGCGTGGCTCGCCTCCACCGATCGGGTCCGGATCGGCGCGAGCCACCGGTCGTGGCAGATCGGGCTCCAGCAGCAGTGGAGCGGGGCCGCTTGGCCGCTCGGCCGCGGGACGGTGGCCCTGGAAGGCTCCGCGCTGCACGCGGGGGAGCTGCCGGCCTTCGAACCGGATGGATCGCCGGCGGGGTCGTTCCACCCGGTCGAGCTCGTGGTCGGGGCTGGATTCGGCGCCCCGCTCGGCGGGGGCGTCTCCGCGGGGCTGTCGGGACAGCTCCTGTACCTCGACGCGCCGGGCGATCCGCTCCGCGGATTCTGTCTGGGAGCCGGAATCGGTCTGGAGGTCGGGCGGACGCGGCTGGGGCTCGCCCTGCGCAACCTCGGCCCCGAGATGGCGGGGGAGAACGGCACCTACCGGCTTCCGGCGGAAGCGGCGATCGGGGCGACGGTGTCGATGCGCCGGGGGCTGGATCTCGCCGTATCG
>WJJW01000229.1 GCA_014729455.1 Candidatus Eiseniibacteriota bacterium | reverse complement strand
GGCTCCGACTCCTCCCCCCGGAGCAGCCGGATCGCCTCGGCCACCTCGAGCGCGTTCCCGATCGCGTACCCGAGAGGCGCGTCCATCCGGCTCAGGCAGGCTTCGACCCGCATCCCGAGGTCGGCGCCGGCCTCGACGAGCAGACGCGCGAGCCGGTGGGCCGAGACGCGGCTTGGGAGGAACCCGCCGGCGCCGACCTTGACGTCCAGGACGAGACCATCCAGGCGGGCCGACGCCTTCTTCGACAGGATCGAGGAGACGATCAGAGGCGGCGACTCGATGATCCCGGAGACGTCGCGCAACGCGTACATCCGACGGTCTGCCGGCGCCAGATCTCCCCCGGCACCGGCGATGCTCAGCCCGACCTTCCGGGTGATCTCGCGGAAGCGATCCATCGGGAGGTCGACCTGGTATCCGGGGATCGCCTCCAGCTTGTCGAGCGTCCCGCCGGTATGGCCGAGCGCGCGGCCCGAGATCATCGGGACGCGCATCCCGCAGGCGGCGACGACCGGGGCGACGACGAGGGACACCTTGTCTCCGACGCCGCCGGTGGAGTGCTTGTCCACGACCGCCCCTCCCTCCTCCCAGCCCGGGAGGGGTCGGCCCGACCGAATCATCGCGCGCGTCAAGCGGGCGGTCTCCTCGCGCGACATGCCACGGAAGAGGATCGCCATCATCCATGCGGTCATCTGGTAGTCGGCCACGGCCCCCGAGACGAACCCGTCGATCATCGCGTCGATCTCGCCGGGCGGATGCGCTTCCCCCCGCCGTTTCCTCAGGATCGCGCGGACCGGTGCGAACGGCTCGCTCATCGGACCATCCGGCCGGTTCGGACGCGGGACGCCCGCGGCAGCAGGCGTTCCAGCCGGAGCTTCTTCGATCGCCCGCGATCGGACAGCAGATGGATGTCGATCCCCGGGGCGTAGCGAGCGAGCAGCTCCCGGCAGGCGCCGCACGGGGCGGTCGGGATGCGGGTCGGCGTATAGATCCAGAGCCGGCGGAACCTCCGTGCACCGTCGGTCCTTGCGATCCCGAGCGCGACCCGCTCCGCGCAGACCGAGAGACCGAGCGAAGCGCACTCCAGGTTGCAGCCGTCGTAGCGCCTTCCCCGCTCGTCCTCGAGAACCGCGCCGACCCGGAACCGGGAGTAGGGGACGAAGGCGCGCGCGGCCGCGCGGCGGGCGCGGTCGAGCGGATCCCCTTCACCGGCTCGGTTCTCCGGGTTCACAGCAAGCATGCTATCGTCCTCTCATGATGGAGCAAGCAGCTTCGTTCGCCGCCGCATGGGAGCGGATCCACGACCTCTGCTCGGTCCTCCGGGGAGAGGACGGATGCCGGTGGGACCGAGCACAGACCGTCCGGACGCTCCTCCCCTTTCTCGTCGAGGAGATCCACGAGCTGGTTGAGGCGCACCAGGAAGAATCTCGCCAGCGTCTGGTCGAGGAGGCGGGCGACGTCGTCTACATCCTGACCTTCTTTCTTCAGCTCCTGGAGGAGGAACAGGGCGTCGCCGCCGCGGAGATCGCGGGAGCGGCCGAGGAGAAGCTGATCCGACGGCACCCCCACGTCTTCGAACGGGAAGCCGCGCCGAACGCAGGCGCGCCTCGGGCCGCCTGGGAGATCGCGAAGCGGGAGGAGAGGGAGGAGCGAGGCGAGCGGGCCGAGGTCCTGGCCAAGCTCCCTGCGTCGCTGACCGCTCTGGCGAGCGCCCGGCGCCTTCAGGAGAAGGCAGCCGCCTACTCGTTCGACTGGTCCGAACCGCGAGAGGTCGTCGCCAAGATCCGCGAGGAGATCGACGAGCTGAGCGAGGCGGTGGATGAGGAGGGAACGGACGGCGCGGTCGCCGAGGAGCTGGGAGATCTGCTCTTCGCCGTGGTCAATCTCTCCCGGCACCTGGGCCGGGACCCGGAGGCGGCGCTCGCCGCGGCGAACGAGAAGTTTCGCGACCGGTTCAACCGGATGGCGGCGTCGGTCGAGGCGAGCGGCCTCCGTCTCGGGGAGGTTCCGCTCCACGTCCTCGAGGACCACTGGACACGGATCAAGTCACAGGAACCTAGACGGACTCCTCCCGTGGATCGGCGATGACCAGGAGCTGGGCCGGAGAGGCCTCGTCGGCCCGAAACGCTGGCACGCCGGTGATTGCTCCATGGAGGGAGTCGCCCGGGGTGATCAGAGCCGCGAACGAATCGATCCGCACCTCGAGACGCCCTTCCAGGCAGTAGAAACAGGCATCCTCGCCCACGTGGAAGGCGTGGAGAGACGCGGCTCCCCCTGGTTCGAACCGGAGCAAGAAGGAGCGAAGCCTCCCGCAGAGGACCCCCCGCGTCAGCGGCTCGATCACCGCGCGATCGAGCTCGATCTCCGAGGGGATCTGGTCCTGGGGCCGATCCCCTTCGGTCGTGATGCAGAACTCCTGCAGCTCACGCTCCTCGATGAAGTAGCTCGGATCCTTCTGCAGAGCGTGCGCGATCCGGATCAGCGCTCCGATGGTCGGAGAGGTCATCCCCCGCTCGATCTCGGAGATGTGGGTCGAGGAGAGCCCTGAGCGCCCCTCGACGTCCTTCAGGGTCATTTCCTGCCGACAACGGGTGTCCCGCAACCGCCGGCCCAACGCTTCCTTGGAGATCATGACATCCTCCATTGCCTGCGCGGCCACGCCTAAATGAAGAGCCGCGGCCGCGTCGCCCAAAGCGTCCGGCTGGGCGTCGGGGCGAGGTTGCGGATCCGGTGCGGGTGAACCGCCTTGAAATGGATCGAATCGCCGTTGCGGAGCACGTGCGAATTCCCGTTGACGACGACCTCGATGATCCCGTCGATCACGTAGCAGAACTCCTCCCCCTGATGGCCGGGACCGGCCACCACCTGCCCGTTGGAGCTGATCGTCGCTACGAAGAGCGAGAGATCGGAACGGGCGAAGCGGTCGGTGAGCGGGTCGAGGGTGACTCCACCGCGATCCATCTGGAGCGGCCGGCGCTCCTCGGGATGCTGGACCCGGAGAATCGGCAGCGGTGGAATGTCGATCAGATAGGAGGGGAGCACGCCCAGCGCCTTGGCGATCCGTTCGAGGGCGCGAATCGTCGGAGAAGTGTTGCCCCGTTCGATCTCGGAGATGTGCGTTGCGCTGACCCCGACCCGCGCCTCGATCTGCTTGAGGGTCAGCCCCCGGTCCTGCCGGATCCGACGGACCCGGCGCCCCAGGGTCTTGCTGATCGTTGCCTGTTCTTCCATCGGACCATCCCTTCTCTGGTACGGGCACGTCGGTTCATCACGTTGAAATCGCTCCAGATGGCCCTCCGATCGGATCGCGGATTTCGCTATCCGTCCGGAGGAATTGTGTATCCCAGAACCTTGTTGACGAGTTTTGCGGCCAGGAAGTCCGGAGCATGGAGGCCGGGAATCGGCGCCAGCTCCACGAGGTCGAACCCGACGACCCTGCGGCCGCGCGTCAAGGAACGGACGAACCAGAGCAGTTCGTCCCATCGGAGACCGCCCGGTTCGGGCGTTCCGGTCGCCGGCATGATGGAGGGATCCAGCACGTCCAGATCGATCGTCATGTAGACGGTCGAACCGAGGAGCGCCTGCGCTTCGCGGGCGACCTCCTCCCGATCCTCCCGGAGGCGGCGGATCGGGAAGACCGCCAGATTCTCCGATCGGATTCGGGAGTACTCCGCGGCGCTGACGGACCGGATCCCGAGCTGGACACACGGGAACATCTCCCGGGCCCGCGCCATCACGCAGGCGTGGCTGAACGGGGTCCCCTGGTATTCCTCTCGGAGATCGGCATGGGCATCGAGCTGGAGAACCGTCAAAGAGATCCCGCGTTCCGCGAACGCGCGCAACGCGCCGATCGTGAGGCTGTGATCTCCGCCGAGAAGCACGGGCATCCTGCCTTCGTCGAGGACACCACCCACCGCTCCCGCGACCGCATCGACCATCGCGGCCGGGCCCGTCGCGATTTGGTCGTGGATCTCTTCCGTGTGGACGCCGATATCGGTGGGAGTGAAGCCGAGACGTTCGTCGAACAGTTCCATGTGGAAGGAGGCGTCGAGCAGAGCCTGGGGGCCGTTCCTGGCACCAGTTCCGTAACTCGCAGTCAGGTCATAGGCTACGGGTAGGATCACCACCCGGGCCTGATCGCGGGGGGTTTGGATCCCCCCGAAGCGACCTCGGGACTCCATTCCGTTCATCCCTATGCCCTCTTTGAGGACCTGAATGACGATTACGGCATCGTTGCGCCCTGTCTAGTATGTCGGAGGCGGGGAGGCTTGGCAAGGGTTTTTATAGCCAGAAATGGTAGGCTCTCCAGAAGCAGCCCCCCGAGCCTTGACAGGCGGGAACTCCGACGGCTAGGCTCTGTTCCTTGTGGTCCGCGGGGCGTCCATGAACCGATGAGGAGTGATCTCTTGAGCGATTTCCCGAACAGCCGGACCTTCGAGGACCGGACGCGACGGGCGTTCGGCCTCCTGGCCCGATCCGCTCCGCCCCTCCTGGCGGCCACGCTGCTCGTGCTCGGCGTGCAGCTCGCGGATCGGCACGTCGCTCGGCTCCCGGCGGAAGGGACGGTTCGCCCCGCCGATGTCGAGGCGAACACGGCGGTCTCGCATCTGCCCGAGGGAACGGCCGAGCCGAGTTCCACTGCGGAGTCGTCGCACCGGTTCGTTCGGGTCACGGTGACCGGTTACACCAGCGTTCCGGAGCAGACCGACGACACGCCATTCCTCACCGCTACCCTGTCGCCCACGCGACCGGGTACGCTCGCGCTCTCGCGGGACCTGCTGCGGACCTTCACGCGAGGGGCGCCGTTCGATTTCGGCGATCGGGTCCTGATCCCGGGAATGGGAATCTACGTGGTCGAGGACACGATGCATCCCCGCTGGGCGCACCGGGCCGACATCTGGTTCCGGGACAACGAGACAGCGCGCCGCTGGGGACGCCGCCAGGTCTACCTGGCCCGGGTCGACGCGGAGGAACCGGTCCTCGTGGCGTCCCAATGGCATCCGGACCCGGATCTCTAGAACGACATCCCTCTTTGTCCGCGCCGCCGGCCCTCTTCGGTCAACGTCTCGACTCCCCCCGCCTCTTGATCCGATTCGCCTCCTCGTCCAGGGAGGTCAGAATCCGGAGGTAGCTGTCGTAGCGGAACGCCGGGATCCGACCCTCCTCGACCGCGCTCCGGACCCCGCATGCCGGCTCCTTCCGGTGGAGGCAGTCGGCATACTGGCAATCCGCGTAAGGTTCGAACTCCCGGAACAGCATCGCCAGACGATCCGGGCGGAGGCCCCACGGCTGAACGACACGAAGTCCCGGGGTGTCGAGGACCGCTCCCCCCTCCGGAAGATCGATCCACTCGACCCGGACGGTGGTGTGGGTCCCCTTCGACGTGGCACGGCTCACGGCCCGAGTCGGGAGATGCAGACCCGGGATTGTGCGGTTCAGCAGGCTGCTCTTTCCCACGCCGGATGGACCGACCAGGACGCTCTGCTTTCCCGCGATCAGGCGCCGCAGCCCCTCGATCGCCGTCCCTTCCTTCGCAGAGGCGAGCAGCACCGGGATCCCGATGCGCGGATAGAAGTCCAGCTCGGACGGGGGGGATCCCGTTCTCAGGTCGTCCTTGTTGACGACGATCGCCGGTGGGATGCCCGCCGACTCCCCGAGCAGGAGGAAACGATCCAGCGATCGAAGGTTGAGCGGCGGATCGCGGAACGACTGCAGGCAGACGAGCTGGTCGACGTTGGCCGCGATCCCGTGCATGCGGCGAGGATCTCCCGGATCGACGCGGGCCACGAGGTTTCGCCGTTCCACGATTCCTTCGACCGCCCAGCCGCCCGCTTCATCTCCCCCCAGCCGGACCAGGTCGCCGGTGACCACGGGATGCGTCGCCTGACGCCGCCCCGCCTTCAGCGCGCCACGAAGCGCCGCGTGCCGATCCCGACCGCGGATCCGGACGATCACCTGCGGACCCTGGACTCGAATGACTGTACCTTGGGGCATCCGTACTCCGTCTCCCGAGGGCATCCCTTTGGTATCCTCCACGCGATGCTGTTGCGGGGATTCTGATGGAGGAGCGGCGTGCCGCGCGACGACGATCTCGCCAGGTGGATTCGCAGGGGCTCCTGCCGGGTCGGAGGAGGCGGTGCGGGAATGCGCCTGGACCTTTTCCTCGCGCGCACCTTCCCGTACCGATCCCGGACCGGGTGGGTCACCATGATCCGAGACGAGCGGATCCTGAGGAACGGCGGTCCAGCCCGACCGGGCCGGACGCTCCGTGAGGGGGACCGCATCGAGTACCTGCCGGATCCACAGCCGGAGCCGCGGGTCAATGGCTCCTACCGGATCGTGTATGAGGACGAGGCGCTATTGGCCGTCGCCAAGCCGGCCGACTTGCCCGTCCATCCGTCGGGACGGTACTTCCGCAACACGCTCCTCATGATGCTGCTCGCCGACCGGGGAGAGGCGCTCGATGCGGCCGAACTCCGGATCGTCCACCGCCTCGATCGGGAGACGAGCGGCGTGATCCTGTTCGGGAAGGGACGGAAGGCGGCTTCAATCCTATCGACCCAGTTCGAGCGTCGGACGGTGCGCAAGCGGTACCTGGCGGTCGTCCACGGGGTGCCTGGGAAGGATCGGTTTCTGATCGACGCGCCGATTGGACCGGATCCACGATCGCCGATCCGCAAGGCGATGACCGTGATCGACGGGGGACGCGCTTCTCGAACCGGCGTTCGCGTGCTGCGGCGCGGTCCAGCTCATGCGCTGGTCGCGGTTCGTCCATACACGGGACGTTTGCACCAGATTCGTGTCCACCTTCGACATGCGGGATACCCGATCGTCGGCGACAAGGTGTACGGGGTCGACTCCCGGCTGTTTCTTCGATTCATCGAGGGACGCCTCCGCCCCGAGGATCGAAGGCGCCTCGTCTGGGGGCGGCAGGCACTCCATGCTTGGGAATTGCGCGTCCGCCACCCGGAGTCCGATCGTTCGATGCTCTTCCGCGCGCCGGCCGGGAGTGGATGGATCCGGCGGGCGGAGCGGCTGGGTCTGTATCGTTGACCGGAAGACCTTGTCGTTGTGCAGATGCCACGGGGGGTTCGAGGAAGCGCTGATTGGAGGGGTCGGGATCGTGCGCGACCGGCTTGACGACCGCCGGCCTCTCCGCTCCGTTCCGGCACAACCCGCGATGATTGCGCCTGGCGCGAAATCACGCCCACGACACCGGGTCGCCCGGGAGAGGAGGAGTTCGCGGTCACACTCTCGACGCCCGACTGCCGAAGAGCCAACGCATGCGTCCCGATTCCGTCACCGCGACCGCATCCGAGGACAAGCAAAGGGGGAAGGCCGAAGCCCTCCCCCATCTGTGCAAGGTGCTGCCGACGCCGCCTACTCCAACGTTTCCGGTTCCTTCGGTCCTCCCCTCGCGAAGTCTCGCATCG
>WJJW01000228.1 GCA_014729455.1 Candidatus Eiseniibacteriota bacterium | reverse complement strand
TGGAGACGGCGTTCGGCTCCTCGTATTCCGCGAGGAATCCGAACGGGAGATCCTCGTGGAGCTGGCCCGACGCGACGATCCGTCCCGCCGGGACGCCCGGGATCACCGCAGCGCGATCCGCCTCGGCGTCCGGGCGGCGGAGGTGGACGCCGATCTGGCTCCGTACTTCGAGACCGAGGCGGGGCGGGGACTCCTGGTTCTCTCCGTGGAGGATGGGGGCGCGGCCGACCGGGCGGGAATCCGATCGGGCGATCTCCTGCTGCGCCTCCAGGAGGTCCCGCTGTCGCGGATCGAGACGCTCCGCGCAATGCTCCGGACGATCGATCCGCAGTCGCGCTGGCGAATCGAGGCTTCGCGCCGGGGGGAGCGTGTGCTCTTCGAGGGGATCGGGGAGGATCTGCGAGCCGCCGGGCGCTCTGCATGGGGTCGCCGGAACCGCACCGTTCCATCGCCGGCGCCCCTCCGGGCCCTCGAACGGGAGATCGATCGCCTCGAGAGGCGGGTGGATCGGCTCGAACGGGAGCTGCGCCGTCTGCGTCGACGCTGACGCCCGTCGAAGCGAGCGTGTTCACCCCCGCTGCCCCGGGGGCCTCCCGCAGCATCCAAGCTCAATGGAGAGTTTCCGGGGAGGGACCACCCCGAGGCGCAGGGAACCGATCGATTCCATCATCGGCGGCCGCGGAGCGGTCCTGAATCCGGATCATGCGACGGTTGACAACCGACCCCGGGGCCGGGGGAGAATCCCCGGCGGCCCCTCCGGCCTTCCCATCCCCATGCAGGGGACGGTCCGGGGGACCGAGGAGGAGAAGTCGATGCCGCACGTCGAGCTGGAAGGCCCCTGCGACCTTCGTTCCTACTGGGAGGGGTTCGAGAGCCGGATCGACCGATCCGAGGAGCGGATCCTGAAGACGCTCACGGCCTACCTCGAGCACCGGGGCCGCTCCCTCGTGATCGAAGCCACCGTCGTCGAGGGGTACCTCCAGCAGACCGTTCTCGTCGAGATCGTTGAAAAGGACCGCAAGGCCCTGGTTCGTCTGTTCCACGGCCAGCGTCCCCAGAAGACCGCCGGACTTCGCTCCTGCATCGGCTGGATCGCCGCCGACCTGATCCGGCGAAGCCCGGGCTGCCGCTGGCGGTCGGACACGCTCGGACTCCCGGCCTCGTTCCCGCCCCTTCGGTCTCCTTGACGGACCGGAAATGGGTCCGATATACTTGGGATGTCTTCGTTTAGGCATCCGACACGCCGCCCCGAAAGGGGAAGGAGGAGTAGAATGTCCCGTCACCGGCGCGCGCTCATCTACGCTCTGGTCCTGTCGGTCCTGGTCGGCGGACCGGCATTGGCCCAAGGATTCACCTTCAACCCGTCGCAGACCTACGACTCGGTCGATGAGAGCGAGCCGCTCGTAGAGTTCCCCGCCACGATCCGCACGAGCCTGCCGCAGGGGGAGGATCTCCTCGTCGACATCGAGCCGGTCCTTCCGGACGGTTGGCTGGGGCAGTTCTGCCAGGAATCGACCGGAGTCTGCTATCTCGACGACGCGGTCATCACGCTGGAAGACAACGACCCGGACGTGCTCCGGTTCGATTTCATCTGCCCACCCGGGGACGTCGGAAAGGGCTGGATCGACGTGCGGGTGTCACGGGTCTCGGACCCCTCGACCTGGATCGAGCACACCTTCGCTCTCGGTCACGGCGTGACCCTTCCGGAGCCCGACTACATCTTCCGGTGCGAGGAGAGCTTCAAGCAGGCCGATCCGACCGACGTGGTCGAGTTCTTCTGTCCCCTCGTCTCGTTCAACGGCTACCCCGACTCCTTGATCTGCAAGTTCGAGAACGACGTCCCGGGGGACTGGTTCAGCCAGTACTGCCAGGTCTCGACCGGAGTCTGCTACTTCGGCGACGTGACGATCGCATTCCCCGCGATGATCTCCGATGAGATCCGCCTCGACATGATCACGGGCCCGGATCCGGGGATCGGAACCGCCCGGTTGAAGGTGCAGAGCAAGGCGAATCCGGCGATCTGGCGCGAGGTTCAGGTTCGCGCCCGCACCGGCGATCACCCGGCCGACGTCGCCGATCTCGCCGCGCCCGAGCGCTTCCGGGTCGAAGCGGCGCCGAATCCTCTGCGGAACGCGACCGATCTCCGCGTCATGCTCCAGCGACCGGCGGCCGTCTCGGTCCGCATCGTCGACCTGAACGGCCGGACCGTCCGGACCCGCGCGGTCGGTCGCCTCGAGGCGGGCGTCCACCCGCTGCGCTGGGACGGAACCGACGACGCGGGCAACCGTCTTCCCGACGGAGTCTACTTCTACCGCGTCGATGCGGGCGCGGAGAGCGCGGGCGGGAAGCTGACCCTGCGCCGCTGAGCCCGGCCCCATCGCACGCGATTCGCGCCGACTCTCAGAACGGCCCGCGGCATCGACGCCGCGGGCCGTCCCGCATCGATCTCGGTTCGATTTGCCGGAGCCGGTCGCTAGGCCGATCCTCCGGTCCCCCGATCCGAACCGGCGGCTGCCCGGTCGGTGAAGGCGCGGATCAGATCGATCGGGATCGGGAACAACGTCGTGGAGTTGTTCTCCGCGGCGATGTCCGAGAGCGTCTGGAGGTACCGGAGCTGCAGGGCGGCCGGCTGGGTCTGGATGATCTGGGCGGCCTCGGACAGGCGCTGGGCGGCCTGGAACTCCCCCTCCGCGTTGATGATCTTCGCCCGCCTCTCGCGCTCCGCCTCCGCCTGCCGCGCCATGGCGCGCTGCATCTCCGCGGGGAGGTCGACGTCCTTGACCTCCACCGCGCTCACCTTGATCCCCCACGGATCGGTGTGCTTGTCGATGATCTCGGCGAGCTGGACGTTGATCTTGTCCCGCTCGGCGAGCAGCTCGTCGAGCTCCGCCTGCCCGAGCACGCTGCGGAGGGTGGTCTGCGCGAGCTGCGAGGTTCCCAGCAGGAAGTTCTCGACCTCGAGGATCGCCCGGTTCGGATCGACGACCCGGAAGTAGACCACGGCGTTGACCTTCACCGAGACGTTGTCGCGCGTGATCACGTCCTGCGGCGGGACGTCCATCACGACCACGCGCAAGCTCACCTTGACCATCTTGTCGACGAACGGAATGAGAAAGATGAGACCGGGTCCCTTGTCCTTGATCGCCCGGCCGAGCCGGAAGACGACCGCGCGTTCGTACTCGCGAAGCACGCGGATCGCACTGGCGAGGATGATCACCAGCACGAGGACCAGCAGACTGGTCGGTCCGACAAATGGCATCTTCTAACCCTCCCCGGCGGCCGGCCCGTCGCCGACCGGTTCGACCCGAAGCTCCAGGCCTTCCATCCTCAGGACGCGGACGTGCGTCCCCCGCTGGGCGGGCGCGGCGCTCCGCGCCGTCCAGTACTCCCCGTGGAGGAAGACCTTCCCCTCAGGATCGAGGTCCTCGACCACCCGCGCAAGCTCGCCCACGAGGCCCTCCTGCCCGGTCACGGTCCTCCTGCGCTGCGCGCGCAGCGCCATGGTGACCGCGAAGAGGAAGAACGCCGTCGTCAACACCAGAGCGGGGATCAGAACACCCAGAGACACGGAAGGACCTCCGGAGGCGGTGCGGAACAGCATCAGCGAACCCAGAGCGAGGCTGACCACACCGCCGATCGAGAGCGCGCCGCTGCTCGGAACCTTGACTTCCAGCACGAAGAGGACGAGCGCGAGCAGGATCAGCAGCACGCCGGCGAAGTTGACCGACAGGGACTGAAAAGCGAACAGG
Source organism: Candidatus Eiseniibacteriota bacterium (assembly GCA_014729455.1). Classification (GTDB taxonomy): domain Bacteria; phylum Eisenbacteria; class RBG-16-71-46; order CAIMUX01; family VGJL01; genus WJJW01. The sequence goes on along the minus strand of WJJW01000228.1, from coordinate 5,542 downwards.
GCGAGGATCAACGAGATCCCCCCGACGATCCCCGGCAGCAGCGCTCCGGGGTTCGAGAGCTCGAAGAAGATCCCCAGGATCCCGGCGAGGAAGAGCAGGTAGGCGATGTTGGGATCGGTGAGGACCGCGAGGATCCGCTCCTGCCAGGTCATCCGGTGCTCCCGGATCGGCAGGCCGGCGGTCTTCAAGCGAACGGTCTCCTCGCCGACGCGGATCTCCCAGCCGTCGATCGCCGCCAGCAAGCTGTCCGGATCCTCCGCGATCAGGTCGCAGATCCCGATCGCGACCGCCTCTTCGGCCTCCGTCGAGATCGACTCGCGGACCGCCCGCTCCGCCCAGTCGGCGTTCCGGTCGCGGCTCTTCGCGATCGAGCGGACGTAGGCGACCGCGTCGTTGACGACCTTGCCCATCATCGTCGTGTCGGGGGCCGCTCCCCCACCGATCCCGACCGGGTGCGCGGCGCCGATGTTCGTCCCGGGAGCCATCGCCGCGACGTGCGCGGCGAGCGTGAGGAACACCCCCGCCGAAGCGGCCCGCGCTCCCGACGGGCCGACCCAGACGACGACCGGCACCGGGCTGTTGAGGATCGCCTTGACCGCTTCGCGCATCGAGGTGTCCAGCCCGCCCGGCGTATCGACCTGCAGGAGCAGCACGGCGGCCCCTTCCTCCCGCGCCGTTTCGATCGCCTCGACGACGTGCCGGGAGCTGACCGGCGTGATCGCATCCTCGACCCGCGCCCGGAGGACGTGATCGCCCTCGCTGGCGACCGCGGCGGCTCGATCACCGGGATCGAGGACGGCGAGCAGCACGGGGAGGAACAACAACCATCTGGCGATGAACGGTCCGAGCGTCACGGTTCTGCATCCCCCTCGCATGAAGTCTGGACCTCCGCGAGGACCGAATCCAGTCAAACCGCCCGTCCGCCGGAGGGGCGGCCCGTCGCGTCCGGACCGGGGCGCGGGATCTCGAAGAGCTCCCGGACCGTGCAGTAGGAGATCCCCCCCAACCGTCCCACCGCGCGGAGGCGGTCTCCCCGGATTTTCCCCTCCTCCCAGAGATCCTCCCGGAGATGGACCAGCAGGATCCGGGCGACGACGAAGCCGTTCGGCTCGGCGGGGTCTCCGAGCTCCAGGATCCGCTCGACGGCACACTCCATCGCGACGGGCGCCTCGGCGATCCGGGGCGGCCGGACCTCCGCCGCGGGGAGGGGGGTCAGGCCGGCGGCCTCCAGCTCGTCGACCTCGGGAGGGAAATCGGCCGAGGAGTGGACCATCGCCTCGGCCAGCTCCTCGGTCGGCACGTGGACGACCGCCTCGCCGACCTCCTCGAGGTTGCGGAGGGTGTCCTTCTTCCTCCCCCGGCGCCGGCCGATGGAGATTCCGATCAACGGAGGGGAGCTGGAGATCCCCCCGAAGAAGCTGAACGGAGCCAGGTTCCGGACCCCCGCGGAGTCGATGCTGGAGACCCAGGCGATCGGGCGCGGGACCACGATCCCCGTCACGAGCGCGTACCGGCCTCTCCGATCCAGGTCGTCGGGTCGAACCCGCACGATGCGTTGCATCCCACCTCCGCCTTCGAGGATGCCGCCAACCGGTCCGGGAAGCCAGCGCGAATCGACCGGTCTTGATCGTCGGGCCGGCGCCCCCTACGATCCCTCCCTGATCCGTCGGGGAGGATCCCCGGCATGGCCGGCCGCGAACCGGTTTCCGGGAGGCTCGTGATGATCGATCTGAAGGGAAAGACGGCTCTCGTGACGGGTGGATCGCGCGGCATCGGCCGGGCGATCGCTCTCCGGCTGGCCCAGGCGGGCGCCGACGTCGCGGTCAACTACCTCCGGCAAGGCGGCCGCGCGAAGGAGACGAGCGAGGAGATCCGCCGCCACGGCGTCCGGAGTCTCTCGATCAAGGCGAACGTCGCCGATGCGGGGGACATCGCCTCGATGTTCGACACCTTCGAGGCCGAGATCGGCCGGCTCGACATCCTGATCTCCAACGCGGCGTCGGGGGTCCTCCGACCGGCGATGGAGCTGACGATGCGCCACTGGCACTGGACCATGGACATCAACGCCGGGACCCTCCTCCCGCTCGTGCAGAGGGCGGTGCCCTTGATGAGCCGAGAGGGGGGAAAGATCGTCGCGGTCTCGAGCCTGGGAGCCACACGGGCGATCCCGAACTACACGGCGGTCGGCGCGTCGAAGGCGGCCCTGGAGTCGCTGGTCCGCCACCTCTCGCTCGAGCTCGCCCCGCAAGGGATCAATGTCAACGCGATCTCCGCCGGGATCGTCGACACCGAAGCGCTTCGCCACTTCCCGAACCGGTCCGAGCTGATCGAGACCACGTCGTCGCGCACCCCGGCCGGCCGTTTGACCGAGCCCGAGGACGTGGCCGACACCGTGCTCTTCCTCGTCTCGCCGCTGGCGAAGATGATCCACGGGCAGACCGTCGTGGTCGACGGAGGCTACTCGATCCTGGCCTGAACGGACGCGGCGCGCCGCGTCGCCGTTACCGCTTTCTCCGCGTCAAGGCCGCCCGGGCGATCGTCCCGGCGAGCTGCGGGTTCTCCTTCAGCCGGCGGACGGAGTAGGCGTACCACTGCTCCCCGAAGGGGACGTAGACCCGGAGCGGGTGGCCCGCCTCGATCAGGATGCGCCGGAGCGGCTCGGCCACGCCCAGGAGCATCTGGAACTCGTACTGGTCCCGGCGCAACCGGTGGCGGCGGATCAGCGCCAGCGCCTCGAAGACGAGCCGCTCGTCGTGGGTCGCGATGCCGACGTACGATCCGCCGGAGAAGAGGACGTCGAGCAGCTCCACGAAGCTGCGCCGGATGATCTCTCGATCGCGATACGCGACGTCGTGCGGCTCGACGTAGATCCCCTTGCAGAGCCGGATGTTCGCCTTTTCCGCCGCGAGCTGCTCGACGTCCGCCAGGCTTCGCCGGAGCATCGACTGGATCACCACGCCGACGTTCTCGTGGCGCGCGCGCAGCGAGCGGAACACCCGGAGCGTGTCGGAGGTGACCGTGGAGTCCTCCATGTCGATCCGCACGAAGATCCCGAGCTCCGCCGCGCGCGCGGTCAACCGGTCGATCCGCTCCTGGCATCCTCCGACGTCGAGCTTCAGCCCGAGCTGGGTCAGCTTCACCGAGACCCCGGAGTCGATCTTCTCGCGCGCGATCGCCTCGAGGAGAGCCCGGTAGCCGGATTCCGCCCGATCGGCCTCCTCCTCGCGCTCGATGTTCTCCCCGAGGATGTCGAGGCTGGACATCGCTCCGAGGGATCGGAGCGCGCGGACGGTCTCGAACGCCTCGGCGATCGTCGTTCCCGCGATGTACCGGCGGCTGAAGTAGCCGACGAGCGGCTTCGGAAGGACCGGCAGGATTCCCACCACTACACGATCCAGGAGCCAGGCCATGATCGCTTCTCCCCTCCCCTTCCCGACCCATTGGGATCCGGTGGAATCGTAGGCCGCGCAAGGGACAGTGTCAAAGCATGGGGCGCTTGCCCCGGCACCGGGGCCTGCCTACGATGCCCGCGACCGGGATCCGACGGACCGAGAGGCGCGTGATCCGCCGGGAATCGTCGGGAGGCTGCGGTGTACCAGGATCGTCCTACGGGTCGGGCTCGGCCGGCGGCGGCGCACGAGCCCCGGAGAGGGGCGGAAACGCGGAGGAAAACCGATGAAGAAGAGCGCTTTTGGATCGATGGCGGCGGTGGCGATCGCGGTCCTGCTCGCAGCGGCCGGAACCGCGGCGGCCCAGGGCGGTGCCGACGCCGGGCGGATCGTGCTGATCTACGCGCCGGGAGGCGTGCTGACCGAGGATGGAACGCTCTGGCAGTTCAATCTCGAGAAGGGCGTGTGGGTGACGGTGGATGAGGCGTTCCGCGAGCAGGGGCAGGAAACCGAGGTGCTCCCCCTTCCCGTTCCGGTCGAGCGGATTGCGCGGATGGAGAGCTTCGGGTTCCTGGTGACGCGCGAAGGGGTCTGCTGGTTGTACGACCTCCAGCGGAACCAATGGCGGGAGGTCGGGTCTCCCCCGAGGAGGAATTGACCGCCGGACCGAATCGGCTTATTCTTACGAAGAAGGGCAGTTAGGAGGTGCAACCATGCGAAGATCGATCGTAGGGCTGGCGATCTTCAGCCTGCTGGCCGCGGTCCCGGCGGCCGCCGTGAGCTTCGACGACGTCCTGCGGATGCTCGACGCCGACGTCAGCGAGGACGTGATCCTGAAGGTGGTCGACGCGGAGCGCTCGCGCTTCGTCCTCAGCACCGACGAGATCCTCGACCTCCGGTACGTGGGGGCGAGCGACTGGTTCATCGACGAGATGGTCGAGCGGAGCGTGGCGCCGACCCGCAACCGCTCGTACAGCGTGTACGACTACAACCACCCGACGTACGTCTCGATCGGCCTCGTCTACGATCCGTTCGACTACTACTTCGTGACGTGGCCCTACTACTACGCGTACGTCTCCCCCTTCCGGTTCAGCTGGACGTGGTGGTACTACGGGGGGCCGATCCATACCCACTGGTGCCACCCGCACGGCTGGAGAACGGTCTACTACGACCGGCACTGGGGGCCCCGATCGGTCTGGTCCCGCGGCTACCGGCGGGATCCGGTCCGCCAGGTTCCGCGCTACACCGCCTCGGAGAAGGAGCTGCGGCGGGCGGTCTACGACCGGACGAAGGGCAATCCGACGAAGGTCGTGCGCACGCAGGGGCGCACCTCTCGGTCGGTCTACGGCCGGCCGAGTGCATCGGGCGTCGAGAGACCGGTCCGGCGGTACGACAACCGTCCGAGTCGGGTCCCCTCCTCGCCCCGCAGGGAGGCGGTCTGGGGTCGGTCCGATCGGCCCCGGCGTTCCGACAGCCCGAACCGTCCCTCGGTCTCGCCGTCGCGCCCGCAGCGGGGCGGAAGCTCGGCTCCACCGCGGGTGGAAAGGCCGAGCCGAAGCGCCCCTTCGAAGCCTTCGCGGCCGAGCCGGAGCGGAAGATCCTCCCGGTCTTCCTCCTCCGATCGTCCGAGCCGCGGCGCGCGGCGCTGATTCGTTCCCGGACCTCGTAGCTGGAAGGAGCCCTCCGCCAATCGGCGGGGGGCTTCCTCGATCCGTCGATCGCCGGTCCGCCTGGACGAATCCACGGTTCAGGCCCGAACGCCGGAAGCCCTCCACCCCGAAGGGCGGAGGGCACCGGTTGATCCCGATCCGGCCGATGCCGGATCAGTGCATGATCAGGTCTTACCGATAGAGGCTCTTGATGGCGCCCCAGCTGCTCTCCTCGGTCGCGACCGCACCGCACTCGTCGCCCATCTCCTGCGAGGCATCATAGTTCTCGCCGAAGACCTGGCTGGCCGGGACCCAGTCCGGATACGCGAAGTAGGCGCTCTTGAACACGCTCTCGCAAGCCTGGATGCCCGTCGCCGCGAGACGACCGAACTGCGGCGGGAAGGCGTGCTCGCCCTGGACGCCGAACCAGTACAGGTTGGCGGCGAAGTCGACCTCGTAGCAGTAGGTGTGGACGAACAGCGGCTCGGCCTCGAAGACCTCGTA
>WJJW01000227.1 GCA_014729455.1 Candidatus Eiseniibacteriota bacterium | reverse complement strand
GGGCGTAGAGCGGTCCGGTCGCCGGACCGCCCCCCTCGACCGCGCGCCGCAGGTGACGGATCGCGGCGTCGAAGCGACCGACGCTCCCTGCCGAGAGCCCGGCGTAATAGAGGATCCGCGGATCGGCCTGCAGCCGCACCGAGCGGGCGAACGCCTCGTACGCCTCCTCGTACCGCTGCTGGTGGTAGGCCGCAAAGCCGTGTCCCGCCCAGGCCATCGCGTCGGACGGGCGCTTCGGCGTCAGCTTGCGGTAGAGCGGCAACGCGGTCTCGTAGTCCTGCTCGCGCAGGGCGAGCTTGGCGCGCATGTCGAGGGCCAGCCAGTTCTCCGGATCGATCTCCAGAGCCTCGTCGTACTGGGCGCGCGCCTCGTCGATCCGGTCGAGGGCGAGGTAGGAGGTCCCGAGCAGGATCCGGGTCCGCGCGTTGTGCGGGAAGATCGCGACCGTCTGCTCGTAGAACCGCAGAGCCTTCTCGAGGTCGCCGTGGTCGCGGTAGTACTTCGCGAGCTCCTCGGTCGCGTACGAGCGCGGGTGGCGCGCGTAGTCGGCCTTCACCTCCGCGAACCGGGCGAGGGACCGCTCGGTCGACGCGTTGACGGCGATCCACGGCGCGACGAGGAGCAACGCGATCCAGACGGCCGACGCGCGCAGCGCCGGCAGACGGACCGGCGCCTCCGTCCTCCCGTCCCCTCGCTCCCATAGACGCGCCGCCATCCACGCGAACCCGGCCACCTGGGGGGTGAGCAGATCCCAATCGCGGGCCGCCCCGAGCTTGCGGTCGAGCAGGAGGAACGGGATCAGGAAACAGGCGACCTGTACGAGCAGAAACGCGAGATCCGGCTCGCGCAGCCGGCTCCGGAGGACCCGGACACGCGCGGCGATCAAGAGACCGGTGACCGGCACGACCAGCAACAGCCAGTTGGCGAGGTCCTTCCAGTGCACGAACGAGAACAGTCCATGCGACCCGGTAAGATTGATCAGCACCGTCCGCTGGTTCTTGCTGTCGAGGAACTCCTTGCGGAGCCAGGCCTCGTTGTAGCCGGCGGCGAGATGGAACCCGACGGCGAGGAGCGGTCCCAAGACGGCGGGCCCGAGCACGAGCAACGCCCAGGATCTTCTCGCGATCCGCTTCGGTCCCGGGCGGAGCGCGAGCCAGAGCAGCGCCGGAGCGGCGAAGAGCGCGGTCGTATGGAAGAAGAACGCGAACCCGTAGAGGAGGCCAGGGACCCACGGGGGCAGCTCCCCGCGCTGCGCCATCGCCCCGCTCCAGAGGAAGCCGAGCATCATCACCGAGAAGAAACCGTACGACTCGACGTAGCCGCAGTAGAGAAGCGTCGGCGCCGCGACGAGCCACAGCAAAAACGCCAGAGCGCGGGTGGAGACGTTCAAGCGCGTCCTTCGCAGGAGGAGTCCGGCGAGAAGCACCGCCAGGAAGCCGGCCAGGATGCTGCCGGCCTGGTAGAGACGGAACGACGCCGCCCCGTCGCCGATCCGGCCGAGCGCCTTCAGCGTGTGCAGATGGATCAGATAGTCCATCGCGTCGTGGGCCCGGAAACTCGCGCCGCGGGCGACCAGCTCCCCGATCAGGATCCCGTCGCCGAGCAGGTGCGTGCGCACGCGCAGCAGCAGGAAGAGCCCCGCGCAGAGCACGGCCACGAAGACCGGGCGCAGGATCGATCCACGGAAGAGCCAGTCCCCGAACGATTCGAGCGCCGGCGCCAGGAGCGATCTCCGGAACGCCGGCACGAGAACGGCGACCCACCCGGCCGCCACCAGGCCCCAGGCCCACAACGGAACGTAGGCGGTATGGTGGAACCCCCACGCGAGCGTCGGCGGCAAGAATCGCCCGGCGATCGCCAGGGATCCGATCAGCAGCAGCCCGACGAACGGCCCGATCCCGACCCGCTCGGGAGACTTCGAGTTCGCGGCGTTCGGCATCCTGCGATTATGCACGAATCGGACGGCCGCGGAAGGCCGGCTCCCCGTCCGCGGCCTCAGACGATCCCCGGGCCGGCCCTCGCTCGAATCGACTCCGCCTTCGCGGCGACCTGGTTCTCGAACCAGCGGATGTAGCGGCGCTCGCCCCGCCCCCGCCGCGCGACCGCCTCCCGCGCGGTGTCGTGGATCAGACGGGAGGCGCCGGGGCGCAACGTTCCTCTCGGCCCCGTGAGCGCCGCCGGAATCTCCAAATAGACCGGCGCGGCGTCGACGAGCAGGAGCGCTCGCGCCAGGGAGTAGAGATCGCAGCTTCGCTCCCCCAGCGGGACCTCGCCGCGGGCCTGCAGGAGGTGGACCAGCTCATGGGCGATCGTCTGGTAGCAGAGCCCGCGCGGGTTCAGCCAGATCGCCGGTTCGTCGAGGGACGCGTACCCCTGGGCGCCCCGGGCGATGCCGATCCGGATCGGGATGCCTTCGAGCTCCGGGAAGTAGTCGAGAGCGAGGTCGACCATCCGCACGATCCGCCGTCGGGAGGGATGCCGGGCCAGGACGCGGCTCAGCAGCGGCCGTTCGCCGCCGACCGGCGGCGGCTCCGCGACGAACGGCAGGAAGAGCTGAAGCCCTTCCGCCTCCGAGACGAGCGTTTCCTGCGTGCGCATCGGGTCAGTGTACGGCAAGACGGGACCCTCCTTCGCCGGCTCTCCTAGCAATTCACGGGCCGGCGCCGCGGTTGCCGCGCGGGGAACCCTGCGCTATTCTCCCTCCGCACCGGGAACGGCACGATGACGACGCAACATCCACCGATCCTCCGGATCCTGCGGATCCATCGCCTGATCCAGGCGAAGCGCCACCCGAACGTCTCCGATCTGGCCCGCCTCCTCGAAGTCTCCCGGAGCACGGTGCAGCGCGACATCGAGCAGCTCCGGGACCGGTTCGGAGCGCCGGTCGCCTTCAACCCCATCGAGAACGGCTACGAGTACAGCGAGGAGGGGTACACGTTCCCCGACGTCGAGATGACCGAGGGGGAAGCGCTGGCCCTGATGGTCGCCGATCGCGCTCTGGCCGCGTTCCGAGGCACCGGCTCCGAGGCGCTGATTCGCCGGCTGCTGCGCAAGGCCGTCGATGCGCTCGAGGATCGGATCGAGGTCCGATCCGAGCAGGTGATCGAGGCGGATCCGTTCCTCCGCGCCGCTCCTCCCGACCGGATCGATCCGGAGGTCTTCTCGGCGCTGGAGAAAGCGGTCCGGGATCGAGAGTCGCTGGAGATCGTTCTCCGGACGGGGGGCCGAGCGGACGCCGCGAAGCGGCGGATCGATCCGTATCACCTCGTCAACATCGACGGAGACTGGACGCTTCTCGCCCAGGACCACCGGAGCCGGGAGATGCGGGTCTTCAAGCCTGCCCGGATCCGCGCGGTCGAGGGAACCGGCGTCCGGTTCGTCCCGCGGGCGGTCGATCCGGGGGAGCTCCTTCGCGACAAGATCGACACGATCGGCAGGGAGCGGATCTTCGAAGCGGTCCTCCGGTTCGACGCGACGCTGGCGCCTCACATCCTCGAGCGGCGGTGGGGACCCGCGTTCCGGGCGCAGATCATGACCGACGGCGGCGTCGAACTCTCCTTCCGCAGCGAGAACGCCGACGCGGTCGTCCGCTGGTGCCTGGGCTGGGGACCGGGGGCCGAGGTGGTCTCCCCACCCTGGGTCCGCCGCCGGGCGCGCCAGATCCTGCGGCAGATCGGCCGGCGGTACGAGGGGCCGGCCCGGCGGTCCCGCCCCCGCGGAACGTCATCCGGCGGAACGAGTTCCGACGCGAAAGCCGGCTGACCGGACGGACCGGTCGACCGGGCTACCTACGCATCTCATTGTGAAATAATCTGTTGTACTGAAAAGCACCTACGAGGTCGGAATCCCTCCTATCAGAATCCAGCCTTGCTTCGCTCGCTTTCGGGAAGCTATACTTGATCCGCAAGCTACGAGACGGGGACGAAGGGATCCGGTTCGTCGCAGGGCTCGGATCCAATGGTTTGCCGCTCGTTGACCAAGACACCAGCCCCCACGCGGCTCTTGCCGCTTCGATCGGGGATCGAATGAGCGAGAGGTCTGATCGCTTGTGGGGCATCGAGAAGGAGCCTGCTATGAGAACATGGTTAGTGTTCACGGTCGCAGCGGTCCTCTTCGCCGCGCCGGCGTTGGCGGACACGTGGACGGAAGAGGGCGACGCGACTGACCTGCCGCCGGGTCAGACGACCATGGGGACCAACCCGCTCGAGGCGATCTACGGTTATCTCGACCCCGATGATGCGGACATGTTCTGCGTCTACGTCGAGGATCCGAGCACCTTCAGCGCGACGACCTGTGGCATGACCTACGACACCCAGCTCTTCCTGTTCGATGCGGACGGAATCGGGATGTCGATGAACGACGATGATCCGGGCGGATGCGGCCTGCAGTCGACCGTCACCGGTGCGTTCCTTCCCGGCCCGGGCAACTACCTGGTCGCGATCGCTTCGTACGACTGGGATCCGGCTGGCGCCAATGGCGACATCTGGGAAGACAGCCCGTACGGCCAGGAGCGCGCTCCGGACGGCCCGGGCGCTCCCGGTCCGGTGATCGGCTGGGGCGGCACTGGCTTCAACGACGGTGACTACACGATCCTCCTGACCGGCGCCGGCTTCTGCGACGAGCCGACGGCGACCGAGGAGACCTCGTGGGGTCAGGTCAAGGCGCTCTTCCGCTAGAGTGTCCTGACCGCGTCATAGGATTTACTTCCTAGGAAGTCGGGCTCGGGGATCTTCGGATCCCCGAGCCTTTTCCTTCGATTGTGTTTCGAAGATTGCAGCTCCGGAGATCCAAGATCGAGGGGGATTGCCGGATGGGCGATTCCCCCTCTTCGTACTAGAACGCGTAGCGCAGCGCGTGCCGCCGCCCGTTGGCGACCTGCCGCGTCTTCACCTCCCGTCGGTAGTAGTGCATGAGCCGCTCGGGCAGCCGTACCCGGGCCGGAAACAGCCGCCCTCCCAGCAGCTCCTTCACCGTCAGCTTGCCCTCCCGGAGGCCCAACCGCTGCGCCGGCGTCGCATCCTGCTTGCGCTCC
>WJJW01000226.1 GCA_014729455.1 Candidatus Eiseniibacteriota bacterium | reverse complement strand
GGAAGCCGAGCGGCAACCGCGACTCCGGTTCCGTGCCCTCCGGATCCAGCGAGAGGCCGCTCTCCAGCCACTCCCTCCCGAGATCGAAGCGCATCTCGGTGAAGAGGCGCGAGCCGATCGACCGGAGGAACTTCGCCTGTTTCTCCGGATCGGTTTCCGCCCGCTCCAGCGAGTCGCGGATCGCGCGGACGCGCTCCACGGCGCCGGTGCGAACGAGGCCCTGCGCCAGCAGGATCAGATTGTCGAACTCCTCGGGATCCTCTTCGAGCCGGCGCGTCGCCTTCTCGATCGCATGCTGCGTTTCACCGGCACCGAGCAGAAACTCGACCTCCGTCCGCTTCACGAGGTCCTGGTTCTCGTCGAGGAGTTTCGCGTGCTCGGCGAACAGCGCACGGGCCTCGTCCGAGCGCCCGAGCCGGAAGAGGGTTCCGCCGAATCCACTCAGCCAGGAGAAGTCGACGCCCTCCGGGTCGATCCGGCGCGCTTCCTCGTACAGCCGCTCGGCCTCTACGAGGTCGTGGCGCATTCGGTAACCGTTCGCCGCATCCACGAGGATCCGGCGCAGCTCCTCGGGAGAGGAGGCGCGCGCCCGGGCCTCCCGCATCGCCGCGTCGATCTCCGCCTCGTCCCCCCAGCGTGTCGCAACGGAAACCCACCAGGAGTAGCCGACGGGATTCTCGGGATGGGCGCGGATGAACTCCTTCGCCCGCGCGAGGGCCTCCCGAAACGCGCCGCGCTGGAGGGAGATGTCGAAGACGTGCCGGTAGGCGAGCGTGAATGACGGGTCCAGCGCGATCGCCTTCTCGAAGGCCGCCAGGGTCTCCTCCTCGTCGCCGGTTCCCGAGTGGAACAGGGCCTCGCCGAGGCCGTACCACCCCTCCTTCTCGTCGGGGAACTGCTCGGCGACCTGCCGGTAGAGCGGGATCGCCTCCTCCCAGTCCCGACTGATCAACGCCAGACCCGCCTCGGCCATCAGCCTCTCGAGGCGGTTGGAGTAGAGGCCCCGGGTCAAGATCTGCGTGAGCTGCTGCTTGGCCCGATCCGCGCTGTGTCCTTCCCACCAGAGCGCCATCGCCTGCTTGTAATACGCCTGGCCGAACCCGGGGTCGTGCTCGATCGCGACGCGCAGAGAGTCGGCGGCCGCCTCGTAGCGTCCCTGGTTGAGCAGCTCGACTCCGGCGATGAAGTGCCGGTAGGCGTCGAGCGAGGCCGAGGTCTTCTCCCGCACGGAGGCGGCCAGCGCCGGTCCGCTCATCGTCACCTGCAGGTCGCCGCGCAGCCGTTCGGTGAGCTCGTCGACCATCGTGTAGAGATCCTGTCCGTCGATCCGCTGGGAGGCGAGCACGGTCCCCGTGTCGACGTCGATGAGATGCGCGGTGAGGATCCATCCCGTCCCGAGCTGGCTCAAGGATCCCTCGAGGATCGAATGCGCCCCCGCGCCGCGCGCGATCTTCGTGCTCAGCTCGCGGTCGATCTGTGCCTCGTCCGGCCCGCCGACCTGCTTCTGCACGTCGTAGAGGCGCTGGCTGGAGAAGACCTTCAACGGGTTGAGGCCCGACAGGTCGGTGATGATCAGCTCCTGGAGGATCTGACCGAAACGCTGCGGATCGGACGGATCCTTGAGGTTTTGAAACGGCATCACCGCGAGCGAGTTCTCGATCCGCTCGGCGCGGACGACCGCGGTCCCGCGATCGGCGATGCGCGGAACGAAGAACCCGGTCGCGATCGCCAGCGCGGCCACGGCGACTCCGGCGGTCCAGAGGCGGGCGCTCCGCGCGGCCGGGCGGAGTCCGCTCTCCCAGCTCGACGTCGAGGCGGGACCGAGCACCGAGGAACCGCTGTCGCTGTCGATCGTGACCGACTGCGAGTTCGACCCCGACTGGAGAGCGTGGAGGTCGGCCGCCAGTTCGCGCGCCGACTGGTAGCGTTCTTCGGGCCGCTTGTGCAGGCAACGCTCGACGATCCGCACGAGCGCCGGAGGCACGTGCCGGTGCGCGGCGATCGGCGGCCGCGGCTCCTCCTTGAGGATCGACGCCAGGGTGTCGCTCGGAGTCTCTCCGCGGAAGGGGGCCTGCCCGGTCAACATCTCGTAGAGTGTGATGCCGAACGAGAAGATGTCGGAGCGGAGGTCGACCGGCTTGCCGCGCGCCTGCTCCGGAGACATGTAGGCGACGGTCCCCAGGATCTTCCCCTCGCCGGTCGCCAGATCCGAGAGGGTTTCCTGCTCCCGGCGCGAGGCGGACGCGGCGGCGCGTTCCAGCAGCTTGGCGAGCCCGAAGTCGAGGATCTTCACCCGACCGTCCTCGCCGAGGACGACGTTGGCCGGCTTCAGGTCGCGATGGAGCACCTGCGCGGCGTGGGCGGCGGCGAGCCCGCCGGCGATCTGCGTCGCGATTCCGACGGCCTGCTCGACGGGCATCGGACGGCCGCCGATCCGCTCCTTCAGGGAACGGCCCCGGACGAGCTCCATCGCGATGAAGATCTCCTCCTGCGCCTCGCCGATCTCGTGGATCGTGGCGATGCTGGGATGGTTGATCTTCGCGGCGGTGCGTCCCTCCCGGAGGAAGCGGGCCCGTCGGGCGGCGTTGCCGACGAAGTCGCGACGCAGGACCTTCAAGGCGACGTGCCGGTGGAGCTCGACGTCCTCCGCACGATAAACGACGCCCATTCCCCCCTCGCCGATCCGGTCGAGGATGCGGAAGTGGGAGATCTTCGAGCCGATCATCGAAGCCGCCTCCCTTCGTACCGTACCGGCCGTCGCGGGGTTCATGATCCGAGGAAGCCCCTCCTTCGTCTCCGGTCCGCCCGGAGCCCTCCCCGCTGGATCGCTCTACACGCGAAGGGGTCACAAAGTTGCACCGCCGCGGGCCGAGACCCGGATCCGGTCCGGCCGGTCCTACTCTACGGTACTGAGACGCAGGGGCGGATCGAAACGTTCACCCGCGCCAATCTGTCGTCTCCGGGGATTTCTGCGGGGGACCAGGGCAACGGTGCCCCGATCAGCCGGGCAGGTCGAGCTCCTCGCGCAGCCGGGAGAAGTCGTACCGTTGCCCCGCCGGGAGGCGCGCCTCGTGCCGCTCGCAGCTCCGGAGCAGGAGATCCACTTGTTCGCGTCCGTCCGGGCTGCGGACCGCCTCCCGCGGGGTCTTGCCGTCCAGGGCGGGGAGCGGCTGGTCGGGCCAGGCGGCGTAGTGGCGGGCTTTCAGCTCGCGCTGGACCCGGTCCCGCTCCTCGGGGGCGATTTCGTCCGGGGAGCTGGGATCCCCGGCGAGCGGACCGCCGGCTTCCAGCGCGGAGAACGGGTCCTCCTCCCGCCGGGAGCGGTGGCGGATCCGGTGCCGGAGAACAGATTCGACCCGGCCCCGGAGGGCGTTCGCGCGGGCGGTCGAGTTCGTCTCGAGAAGGAGCTCCCGGTCATGGAGGGTGGCGCGCCCGATCACGGTGCTCTCCCGGTCCTCGTGGGTCCGGTCCCTCGGCCGGAGGAAGGAGTAGACCCGGACCCCGTCCTTCTCGGTCTTCGCGTCGGTTTCGGGCAGAGCGTCGAGTCGCGCGAGGATCTCCTTCCGGTGTCGGGGATCGAACGCGAAAGCGTCCGCCGTCAGACACAGCTTCTCGCCGTCGGTGTTCTGCATCCGAGGGGGGACCGCTCGCGGCTCCTGGAGCCCGGCGACCGCCTCCTCCCAGAAGGCGATCAGAGCCCGCCCGATCTCCGGACGCCGCAGGGTCTCGACGGGAACCCGCCGCTTCCGGCGCGTCTTCCTTCGGATCTTCCCGGCGACCTCCTCTGCGGCCTCGGCCGGCAGCGGCATCGGGTGGAGCCCGTCGATCCGCGGGCCGTCCGGTTCCTCGACCACGCGGCAGAGCAGACCGGTCCCCGGGCGGATCGACCGAGAGGCGAGCGACTCCCGAACGGTCCGTCCTTCCCCGGTCAGCAGATCGAACAGCGTCAACGAAACGCCCGGGTCGGCGGCGCGTGCCTCCCAGATGGAGAGCCAGGCCGCCCCCTGAGCCAGGAGCCATGCTCGCTCCGGACCCGGGATCTCCTCTTCCGGATCCTCGAGAAACCAACGGGAGACCGGCTTTCCCTCGATCGGCGCGTGGTGCAGGGCCCACGGGTACCGTAGAGGAAGCGCGAGCTCGGGATCCTCGAAGTCGGGACCGGAGCGCTCGAACCACGCGTTTCCGAAGCGCCCGCGGGCGTAGGCGACGAGCCGCCGGAGACGCTGTCGTTCGGGCTCCGCGTCCACGTCGCCGTCTCCTTCGTTCTCCTCGTCTTCCGGCCGCTCCTCCGGACCCGGCCCATCCTCTTCCTCCAGGTCGATCGAGGTGCCTTCCTCGAGGTCGAACAGCTCCATCGACGTGTAGGGCACGGTCAGGCGGACCTCGAGGTCGGTCTCGTCGAAGAACGACTCGCAGACCGGTTCGTCGATCTCGAACGAGTCGAAGATCCCGGGGTGGCGCCCGCAGAAGGAGGCGAGGGCGCTCGCGCAGGCCGCCATGACCCGGATGTCGTGCTCGGTGAACGGCTGGGGCATGCCGTCGGCCTCCCGGCGCTCGACCATCGGAAAGGAGTCGGAGGCCGGGACGGGCCAGCCGTGCTCGATCGCCTCGGCGAGCATGTCCGGCGGAAGGTCGTCGGCCGGCTCGAAGTTGAGCGAGAGGACGCGGGTCTGGATGTCGGGCGGCTCCCCGGAGTCCTGGGCGGCCAGCGATGCGGTCACGAACCGCTGGAAGGCGTCGAGCGATGGAAAAAGGAGGATCCCGCGGCTCTGCCCCCCGGCGCCGATGATCGAGAGGCACCCCCCCTCGATCTCGAGCCCTGGGATGTCGACCCGCGCGACCTGCGGCTCCAGCGCTCCGGTCCACGGGGCGAGGGAGTGGAGGGCAGATGCGCTGCGGAAGAGGTGCTCGACGGCTTCGACCGGGATCTCGCCCCCCTGGAGGTAGCTCATGAAACCGGCTTCTTCGGCCGCCCGCTCGATCATGAACTCGAGGAGCTCGCTCAGCTCCGGCGTCGGCGCAACGACGATCTCCGCACCCGGAAGGACCGCCCGCACCTCCGCGGCCGAGGATGCGTCCGCGACCCGGATCCGGGATGGTTTCCGGGGCGGTCCCTCCTGCGGCGCGTCCATCGCCCGCTGCAGCGCATCACCCAGGGAAACGGGATCGGCCTCGGGATCATGGATCTGATAGTGGACGATCGAGCCGGAAGGAAGCTCCATCCAGACGAACATCTCGGTACGGAGCTCCCGCTCGTCGGCCACCCGAAAGGGCGGATGAAGACGGCCGCCGATCCACTCGCGCCTTTCGGGTTTGCGCCGGCGCCGCGGGCCCGCCGGACGACGGTTGAACATGCGCTTCTTCTTCATGCGATCCAACGTATCTCCATTCCGATCGGATCTCCAGGATGGATCGATCCGGTGCACGGGACGCGAGCGAAATGCGTGCCTTCCAGTCGGAACGGAGCGGCCCGTACCCCTCGGAGATTCCGCGCGGCTGTCCGCAACGTGCTCTCCAACGGGAAGGTACGGGATGACTGCATGCGCCGGCCGATGCCGCCACGCTGCGGGAGAGCGTGTCGTTCCCGCGTTCCTGGCGAAGGAACGGAAGAAAGAGTACGATCGAGTTCCGCAGCACGGCTCGTCATGCCTTCAGCCGCTGAGATCGGGAACGTCCCGGTCTTCCCCGCGGGTCGGCCGCGTGGCGCCGGCGGTAGTCCGAAACTTGGGGAGCCGGACGGCGCGCCCCGGACGGGAACGACCGGTCATCGGAACGAGGCGCCGGTTCCGTCCGCGGGAAGAGAGCCGTGCACCACGGACGTGCGGCGGAGCGCCGGGCGGTTCGAGTCAGGGATCGCCTCGATCCGAGCGGGTCCGGCCCGTGACCTCCGAGTCGTTCGACCCGGATGCGGTTCCCGTTGAGACGGCGAGCCGATCCGGAATCGTCGGGAACGAGCCCGACCGAGAAACACAAAGGAGATGCTTATCGTGACGCCGAAGAACACCGTGGATGACGAGTCTACGATCTCCGTCGATGGTTTCCACTTTCGCCTGCCCGAGCTTCGTCTCGACCAGGACGAGGAATGGTTCGAGGTCCGGTACGGGGGCGAGTGGCACTCGTATCGACTGCATGACTACGCCGCCCTGTTCGAGGTTCCAGGTCTGTACGAAGCGCTGGTCTACGGCGTCCTCGGATGCCGCTCTCCGCAGCACCTGGCGCGGCTCTTCCAGCTCGTGCTCGACGATCGATCCGTCCGTATGGACTCCCTCAGGATCCTGGACGTCGGAGCCGGCAACGGGATCATGGGGGAGTGCTTGAAGAAGGCGGGGGCGAAGCGGATCGTCGGGGTCGACATCCTGGACAAGGCGGCGGAAGCGGCCGCCCGAGATCGACCGGACGTGTATGAGCAGTACCACGTTCTCGATCTGGCCGAGCTGGGCGGAGACGGAGGGTCGGCGCTCGAGGAGCAGCGGTTCGACTGTTTGACGACCGTGGCGGCCCTCGGCTTCGGCGACATCCCGCCGGAAGCCTTCGCCAACGCCCTCGATCTCGTGAAGGTTCCCGGTTGGATCGCGATGACGATCAAGGAGGACTTCCTCGAGTCGGACGAGGGGGGGTTCTCCGGTTTCTTGCGTGAGCTGGTGCGGGGCGGTGTGCTTCAGCCGGAGGCGAGATCGCGGATCATCCATCGCAAGTCGATCGACGGTCGGGAGCTCTTCTACGTGGCGCTCGTCGCGAGCAAGATCGCCGAACTGGACGTGTCGAAGGAGCGGCACGCGTGATCGACCGGCTCCGACCGCCTCCTTCTCCCGCGCGTCGTCCCGGCGGACCGAGTGTCGAAGTGCCCCCGCGCCGGGGATCCTGGCCATCGAGCAGAGGAGGAGCGCGGCGGCCGCCGTCGAGCGGAAGCCAGCCGTCGGTCGTCGCGCTCTGACGATCCAGGCGACCGATCGCGAATGATCGCCCTGAAGCAGGTCTCGAAGTCGTTCGACGGCGGGCGGAGCTTCGCCGTTCGGGACGTCTCCCTCGTCGTCGCCGAGGGAGAGACCGTCGTGCTCCTGGGGTCGTCGGGCTGTGGAAAGACGACGCTGCTCAAGCTGACGAATCGCCTGCTGGAGCCGACCGGAGGCACCATCGAACTGGGGGGGCGCGACATCTCCCAGCAGACCCCGCTCTCCCTTCGCCGGAAGATCGGGTACGTCTTCCAGGGGATCGGGCTCTTTCCCCACATGACCGTGGAGGAGAACGTCGCCATGGTGCCGCGCCTGCTCGGTTGGCCGGGCGAGCGGCGGAGGCGGCGAGCGCGCGAGCTCCTCCGGATGGTCGGGCTCGATCCCGAGGTCTACGTCCAGCGGTACCCGGAGGAGCTCTCGGGCGGGCAGCAGCAGCGGATCGGCGTGGCCCGGGCCCTCGCGGCCGCTCCGGCCTACCTGCTGATGGACGAGCCGT
>WJJW01000225.1 GCA_014729455.1 Candidatus Eiseniibacteriota bacterium | reverse complement strand
GGTCTCCTGTAGGACGCGTTCGGGAGCGGCTTGATACAGAAAACGGACTCCGAGGTCGTTCGCCGGCATCGGAATGTCCCAAAATGGGCGGATTGCACGGAGATACGCTTTCTTCTGACCATCCACGAATGGGATCTCTGTCAGACCGGGACCGCCGGACGTCGATTCGAGCTCTCGACAGGCCGGCCTGAATTGTCGCATCAAGGCGAATCATGGCCGAAGCAGCCGAGAAATGCGGACCCCCCTCCCTGGTCCTCACCGTGGGGGACGAGTTCCAGGAGTTCCTGTCCCGTCCGGAAGCGGTCCTGCGCCTCCTGGCCGGTCATGAAACGCGGATCCCGGACACCCCGACCCGCTTCGGGCTCGCGTGGGGAACGCTCGGCGCGGTTCGGAACGAGTGGACGTCGACCCAGGCTCGGACGATCGCGCTCATGCGCGCCGCGGGGCCCCACAAGGAGGTGGCGCGACGCCGGGGAGTCACCGCGTCGACCGTCCACAAGGCTCTGAGCGGAGCCCTCGACGCGCCCTCGATCGAAGCCGAAGAGCCGCTCCGGCTGCTGCTCGCGCGGCTCGTGGAAAAGCGGCGGCAGCTCGGCATGCAGGAGCTGGGTTACCAACCGTTCGCGGACTCCTCCCGGATCGGAACGCTCAGGAGCATCCGCGTCGCCATCGGGACCGGCTTGTTGATCCGCGCGGCCGCCGGCGGGTAAGGCTCAGCCTCCGGGCTCCGCCGCCAGCGGTTCGTCCGGCAACGGCTCGGGAAGGGTGTAGCGCTCCCCCTCCGGCGGGAGATCGAGACCCATCCGGGCGATCTCGATCTGGCCGCGGCGGGCCAGCTCCATCGCATTGGCGAGGAGCCGTGCAGTCTCCTGGTCGGCGTGGAAACCGCGTGAGTTCTCCGCTGCGATGAAATCGAGCCGCCACTGCGCCTGCCGATGGCGCGCCCGGGGACCGGAGAGCTGCGGATCGCTCGCTCCGGCGGCGCGAGCGGCGGCGATGTCGCGCATCAGCTCGAAGACCGCCCGCTCGGCCTGCTCCTGCAACGCCTGGGTCTTGTCCTGGATCGCGGTGGCGCGATCGAAGAGCTCCTCCTCGCTCGTCCGATGGCAGGTCTGGCAGGCGGCGCCGATGCTCAACAGCGGGCTGCGCACATGATGGTTGCTGACCTTCACCGCGCCGATCCGTTCGTACGGCATGTGGCAGTCCGCACAGGCGACGCCGGCCCTCGAGTGGGTTCCCTGGGTCCACATCTCGAACTCCGGGTGCTGCGCCTTCAGCATTCGGGCCCCGCTCTCGGCGTGGGTCCAGTCGGCGAACGCCACGTCGTCGTAGTACGCTTCCATCTGCTCCGCACGCAAGCCGTTGTGCCACGGATAGGTGAGGAGCTTCCCCTCGCCCTCGAAGTAGTACTCCACGTGGCACTGCCCGCAGACGAACGTGCGCATCTCCTGCCGGGAGGCCAGCGCGTTGGCGTCGTATCCATCCTCGCGATCCCCCTCCCGCCAGCGCCCGATGGAGGGGAACTGCGGCAGGGGATCGTCCGATTCGGCCAGGCGCTGGATCCCGTTCAGGAACCCGGGACGGGTGACCCGCAAGCGCATGGTCTTCGGGTCGTGGCAGTCGCCGCAGCTCACCGGATGCTCGGCCCGGAGGGTGAGGGAGTCGTACGGCATGGCGCAGCCGATCTCGAAGCCGCGCATGAGCTGGGCGCGCGCCGTCTCCGTGTCGAAGCCGTCGGTGAGCTGGCCCGGCTCCCCCGCCTCGAGACCCAGGCGGCGGTAGACGATCGGCGTCGAAGCATGACAGTGCAGGCAGGCGCCCGGCTGCTGGATTTCCGTGACCCGCTTGGTCTCCCGCTGGTCGCTGAGCATGTACGCGTGGCCGCGCTCCTCGCGGTAATCGATCCCGAAGCCGTAGCCAGCGAAGAGAGCGGTCCAGATCGGAAACTCCCGCAGCTTCTGGAACGCCTCGCTCCCGCCCCAGCGGGTCCGGAGGTTGTCCGCCGGGCGGGAGTACGTGTCGTACTGGTACGGGAAATTGGGCGCCCACTCCTCCGGGTCGACCGTCGTTTCGTCGACGGGAACCACGGGGAAGTAGTGGGTTCGTCCCTCCTCCTTCCGCGCGGAGATGTTCTGCAGGAGCAAGATGACCCCCACGGTCGCGACGGCCGTCACCCCGACGATCACGACATATCCGACGGCGGAACGGCCCCACCATGAACGTTCGCTTCGATCTCGTGTCATGCTCCTCCTCCTGAGCGGGACTCAGCGCGCCGCCGCGTGTCCCACCGAGAGATGGCAGCGCACGCAGGCGCGCGCGTCCTCGCCCGAATGGACCGCCGTCGGCGCCATCAGCATGCCGACCGCGTCTTCGTGGCATTCGATGCAGTTCTCCTGCAGCACTTTCAGATTGTTCTCCCGGATCCGGATCGGCTCGTCGAAGTTCTGGAGCGTGAACGCGCTGGAATGGGCGTACCCGTTCTCCATCTTGACGAGGTACTTGAGGGGGAATCCGTGCGGGATGTGGCAGTCGTTGCACGTGGCGACCGCATGGTGGCTGGACTTCACCCAGCTATCGAACTGCGGGCGCATGATGTGGCAGTTGACGCACGCTTCGGGATCGTTCGAGAGATACGCCGCCCCCTCGGCGTAGAGGAACGTGTAGGCGCTCGCTCCGAGAAACGCTCCGATCAGCGTCGCGAGCACGATCCCGCTCACGCGCACCGGCCACGAGCGGCCTGCGCTCGGATTGCGGGGCTCCTCGCCCCGGTTCGGATGTCCCATTCGCCCAGTATGGGGAACCTCCGGCACGCTTCAAGTGTCGAGACGGTTTCGCGGAAACCGATTCCGGCGTCGCCTTTTGAACGACCCCGAACCGATCCGGGCATCTTCGCCCCCGCTGGGCGGAGAAGCACGGGTCTGGTATCATTGGTTGCCACCGACCGGCCCGGAGCCGATCCGCCCTCCTGGGGGACACGCGGCTCCATCGAAAGGACGATCCGCATGACTCGAC
Organism: Candidatus Eiseniibacteriota bacterium; assembly: GCA_014729455.1. Lineage (GTDB taxonomy): Bacteria > Eisenbacteria > RBG-16-71-46 > CAIMUX01 > VGJL01 > WJJW01. The sequence goes on along the minus strand of WJJW01000225.1, from coordinate 4,044 downwards.
CTCGCGCCGAAGGCTTCCTCCGCCTGCTCGCCGCCGGACTGCTCCTCCTCGGCGCGTTCGGTCCGTCGCGGGCGCAAACGGCCTGGACGCTCCCCTCCCCTTCCGGTCAGGTGACGATGACGGTCCGGCTCGAGGACGGGACGCTGCGGTACTCCGTTTCGAGGGAAGGGGCGCTCGTGCTCCAGGAGTCCGAGCTGGGGATCGAGCGGGCGGACGCCCAGTTCGCGACCGGGCTCATGCTGGTCTCGGCCTCGGAGCCGATCCTCGTCGACGAGGAGTACGTCGCGCCGCACGGGAAGGCGTCCCACCTGCGCAACCACGCCGCCGAGCAAACCCTCGAGCTGCGCAATCCCGACGGGGACCGGATCCTCCTGGTCTTCCGCGCCTACGACGACGGCGCGGCGTTCCGGTACTCCTTCCCCGACTCGTCGGTGCTCTTCCACACCGTGACCGACGAACGGACGACCTACCGTTTCGCGGGCAACGGCCGCGCGGTGCTGCAGTCGTTCTGGCCGGAGTCCCTGCACGAGATCGTTCCGCTCGAGGACCCGCCCGGAGGCGCGGGCGGATGGGCGCTGCCCGCGCTGTTCGATCTCGGTCACAGCTGGGTGCTGCTCGCCGAGTCGGACGTCGAGAAATCCTACTTCGCCGCCCACCTCGACGAAGGCGACGAGGTCCGGGAGTACCGGATCAAGGTGCCCGAGACCGGCTACGGGGTCCGGGAACCGACCTGGAAGCTGCCGTGGGAGATGCCCTGGCGGGCGATCGTCGTCGGACCGGACCCGGCGACCGTGGTCCGATCGAACCTCGTTTCCCATCTGGCCGATTCGAGCCGGGTGTCCGACACGGCGTGGATCCGACCCGGGCGCGTCTCGTGGCACTGGTGGGCCCGCCAGCCGGTCGGCTCGATGCAGGTCCTCCGCAGCTACGTCGACTTCGCCCAATCGATGGGCTGGGAGTACTCGCTGGTCGACGCCGATTGGGACGACTACCACTCCGACGAGGAGATGCAGGGGCTGGTGGACTACGCCGCCGCGCGCGGCGTCGGGATCTTCCTCTGGTACAACTGCGCCGGGCCGCAGAACGACTACACGTTCAGCCCCCGCGACCGGATGTGGGACACGCAGATCCGTCGCGCCGAGATGGCCAAGCTGTCCGACTGGGGGGTGACGGGGATCAAGGTCGACTTCTTCGACAGCGAGAAGCAGACCATGATCCAGCGATATCAGGGGATTCTCGAGGACGCCGCCGAGGAGGAGCTGCTCGTCTGCTTCCATGGAAGCACCCCTCCGCGTGGCTGGTACCGCACGTGGCCCCACATGATGACCACCGAGGCGGTCCGGGGCGCGGAGTACTACCTGATCGACCACCAATTCCCCGAGGCCGCTCCCCTGCACAACGTCCGGCTGGCGTTCACGCGCAACGTGGTCGGCCCGATGGACTACACGCCGGTCACGTTCAGCGACGAGGTCTACCAGCACCTCACGACGAACGCCCACGAGCTCGCCCTCTCGGTAGTCTTCGAATCGGGGTTGGTGCACCTCGCCGACGATCCCGACTCGTACCGGGCCCAGCCGGAGGTCGTGCAGGACTTCCTCCGGGAGGTCCCGGCCTCGTGGGACGAGATCCGGTTCCTCGAAGGAGACCCGTCCACCCACGTCGTGCTCGCCCGACGGAAGGGGGAGGACTGGTACCTGGCCGGAATCAACGGGACCACGTCGTCGCGCGAGGTGGTCCTCGATCTCGCCGGTTTCGACTACGCCGGCGTCGGCGCCTTCTACATCGGCGACGGCGAGACGCCCCGCACCTTCGCCTGGGATCACGTCTGGGGGACCGACTTCGCGCTCACCCTGGCGCCGCGGGGCGGATTCGTCCTCCGGATCCCGGGGGACGTCACCGGCGCGCCCGGTCCACCGATCGAGGAGACCTCCACGGAGGACGAGGAGCGCCTCCGGCTCTCCATCGACGGGATCCTGCCGAACCCGTTCACGACGACCGCGCGGATCGCCTGTTCGCTGTCGGGCGGGGCGCCGGCCCGGCTGGTCGTGTACGACGTCGCGGGGCGACGGATCCGGTCCCTCCCCGCCGCGGCGCGGCCGGGGACGACGCACCGCTTCCTCTGGGATGGAACCGACGACGCCGGCCTCCCGGTGGCGGCCGGCGTCTACTTCGTCCGGCTGACCGCGGGCGGGAGATCCGTGACGAAGCGCGTGCAGCGCGTGCGGTGACCCGGGGCGTCCGCCGCCCGGCGTCTGTTACGAGATCTGCCGGACCTCGTCCTGACCCGGCACGCCGACCAGGACCGTTTCGGCCATCCCCACGAACAGACCGCTCTCGAGAACGCCGGGGATCCGGTCGATCGCCCGTTCCAGCGATGCCGGATCCTCGATCGGCCCGAACCGGGCGTCGACGATCAGGTTTCCTTCGTCGGTGACGACGGGGCCGTCCTTCCGTTCCGCCATCCGGAGGAGCGGCTCGGCGCCGAGCTGGCGGAGACGCCGGAGAACGAACGGCAGGGCCATCGGGATCACCTCGACCGGAACCGGCGTCTTCTCGCCGAGCCGGGAGACGAGCTTCGACTCGTCGACGACGACCAGGAACGTCACCGCCGCCTCGGCGATCACCTTCTCCCGCGTGTGCGCCGCCCCGCCCCCCTTGATCAGGTTCCGATGCGGATCGACCTCGTCGGCCCCATCGATCGCCAGATCGATCCCCTCGACATCCTCGAGGCTCCGCAGCGGGATCCCGGCCGCGCGGGCGAGCATCGCAGCGCTAAACGAGGTCGGGATCCCGGCGATCGTCAGATCCTCGTCGCGGACGCGACGGCCCAGCGCCCGGATCATCTCCGCCGCCGTGGATCCGGTGCCGAGCCCGACGACGTGCCCGTCGCGGACGCGGGCCGCGGCCTCCTCTCCGGCTCTCCGCTTGGCCGATCGAACGGGATCCTCGACACTCATGCCCTTTTCCTCCTGCGCGGCCGGCATCGGCCGGCGAGGCGACGCTAGCAGCCCGATCGGCGCGGGGCAAGCCGGCCGGAGGGCGGAACGTTCGACCGGAGGGCGATTCCCTGCTAGGCTCCCGTCCACACGGGAGGACTGATGCAAGCGCACCCGACCCTTCGACTGAACCGGCCGCTCGTCGCCCTCGACACCGAGACGACCGGCACGGTCCCGTTCCGGGATCGCATCGTCGAGATCGCGATGTTGAAGCTGCACCCCGACGGCCGCCGCGAGGAGTGGAATCGCCGGATCGATCCGGAGATGCGGATCCCGATCGAGGCGACGGCGATCCACGGCATCACCAACGCCGACGTGGAGGACTCCCCTCCCTTCCGGCGCATCGCCGCCGAGATCGTCCAGTGGATCGGCGACGCGGATCTCTGCGGGTTCAACATCCACGGCTTCGACCTGCGGATCCTCCAGGCGGAGTTCGCCCGCTGCGGCGAACCGTTCCCGCTCGAGGGACGGCGCGTGATCGACGCGCAGGTGATCTTCCACAAGCGGGAGCCGCGCGACCTGAGCGCCGCGGTCGCGTTCTATCTCGGGCGAAGGCACGAAGGGGCGCACGGCGCGCTGGCCGACGCGCGGGCGACGCTCGAGGTCCTGCAGGCGCAGCTCGGCCGCTCCCCCGACCTCCCTCCGACCGCCGACGGCCTCGCGGAAGTCTCGCGCCGCTCGTCGAGCCGCTACGTCGATCCCGACCGCAAGCTCGAATGGCGCGACGGCGAGGCCTGCATCACCTTCGGCAAGCATGCGGGACGCCGCCTGCGTGAGTTGATCCAGAGCGATCCCGACTACATCGGCTGGATCCTCAACAGCGACTTCCCCGATCCGTTCAAGGCGATCCTTCGCGAGGCGCTGGAGGGGCGGTTTCCGGCCCCCGAGCCGGAGGAGAACGAATGACGCCCCGGGTCGGAGGGATCCTGCTGCTCCTCCTCGTTGCGACGCAGGCGGCCGCGGGGCCCGGCGGGGGGACCTTCTCGATCATCGGGTTCGATCCGGAACCGCAGGAGCTGGGGGTCGCAGTCCAGTCGCGGGCGTTCAG
>WJJW01000224.1 GCA_014729455.1 Candidatus Eiseniibacteriota bacterium | reverse complement strand
TCGGTTTCACGGGGACATCCGAAGCGTCCGCGACGTCGAGTCCGCCATGGAGCAGCTCGCCCAGCGGCCGGAGTGGAGCGATGCGGTGGCACGGGATCGCGAGGCGGTTCTCGAGCTGTTCGAGTCGGTCTTTCGGCATCGATCGTACACCGGTCGATCAGGAGCGATGTACGCCTACGAGGGGATCGGGTGCATCTACTGGCACATGGTCGCCAAGCTCCTTCTTGCCGTTCAGGAGACGCTGGATCGCGCGTGGCGGGAACGGTCCCCTGCACCGGTTCTCGATGGCTTGACGAGGATCTACCTCCGGGTCCAATCGGGAATCGGTTACCGGAAAGCGGTCGGTGAAGTCGGTGCGTTTCCGACCGATCCGTACTCGCATACGCCCGCGGCGGGTGGCATGAAGCAGCCGGGGATGACCGGTCAGGTCAAGGAGGAGATCCTCACGCGTCTCGGAGAACTCGGAGTCGACGTCGAAGCGGGCGCGATCCGGTTCCGGCCCCGTCTTCTCAGTGCCGAGGAGTTCCTTGGCGAGTCGACCACGTTCCGTTGGTTCGACGTCCGGGGCGACGCACGGACTCTCGATGTCCCGGCGTCGGCTCTGGCCTTCACCTTTTGCCAGATTCCCGTCCTCTACGAGCTGATCGACGCCGAGGCCTCGATCGAGGTCGCGTTCACCGATGGATCCTCGCGTACCCTCGAGGGAAACGTGATCGACTCCGCTCTGGCGAGCGACCTCTTCGACAGGAACGGCAGGATCGAGCGGATCCGCGTCGGGATCCCACGGAGCGCGGTTCTCGAAGGAGAGACCGCTTCCTCGCGGGCGGGGAGGGAAGCCCCGGGATCCGATCTGGACGATCACGATGGGAGCAGGGGATGATGCGCATCGGAAGTCCGGTGATCGAGAGAGCGGTTCTCGCTCTGCTTCTCCTCATCGTCTCGGGGATCGCCGGAGAGGTCCGTGGTCAATGCATCCTCGCCAACCCGAGCTTCGAGCTTCCCGGTACGGAAGGTGCGGTGTTCGGCGGGTGGAACCAGTTCGGCATCGTCGGCGAGGCCGGCGAAGCCAGCCACGGAGCCAGGGCGGCGCGGGTCCGTGGCCCGGACAGCGGCGCCTGGGACGTTTCCGCCTACTGGCAGCGGCTGGACAGCGAGCCGGGGGAGCAGTGGGAGGTCACCGGCCATGTCCGGCACCCGGCGGAGAGGCCGCTGGTGGGCATGAACGTCGCGCTGGTCAACGTCGAGTGGCGGGACTCGGGGGGCCAGCTGATCGATTACGACTCGTTCGAGGTCGCCGATTCAGGCACCCCGACGGATGCGTGGATCGAATTCGATCTCCTGAGCGATCCGGCTCCGGTGGGAACCGTTGCCATCCATTTCCTCGTCGGAGTTCTGCAATCCCCGAGCGATCCGACCCCCGATGTCTACTACGACGAGGTGACGATCTACAGCACCGGTCCTCCGAGCATCGACGAGCTGCAGTGGGTGGATTTCCCGGGAGGAAGGTCCGTCGATTTCGGCGGACGCTCCTGGCGGGTCAAGGGACCGGGCTATTACGGTCCCGGCCCCAACGTGTTCTGCGACGACTCGGAGTGCGTCTGGGTCGACACGGAAGGCAAGCTCCATCTGACCCTCGCCGATCGCGGCGGGACCTGGAAGAGCACGGAAGTGGCCCTCGAGGAGGCCCTGGGGTACGGGGACTACGTGCTGACCACGGAGGGCCGCCTGGACCGGATCGATCCCCATGCGGTGTTCGGGATCTTCCTCTGGCAGTACGGACCCTGCTGGGACGAGGCGTACCTCTGGTGGAATCCCTACAACGAGGTGGACATCGAATACAGCCGCTGGGGAGATCCCGGCAGCGACATCGGCCAGTTCGTGGCCCAGCCGTTCGACTATCCGGGAAACATCGAGCGGTTCGACGCGGTCTTCGGGGAGGAGGAGGTCACGAGCCATGCGATCCGCTGGTCGGCCGACCGGGTCGATTTCCGGGTGTGGCGCGGGGGACCCGAGGACGAGTCGCCGGCGAATCTGATCCACTCCTGGACCTACTCCGGTCCTCACATCCCGAGACCCGACCAGCCGCGCGTTCACTTGAATCTGTGGAAGCTCCCCGACGTCTTTCCGTCCACCGACCAGGAGGTCGTCCTACGGGATTTCCGGTTCATTCCCGAGCACGTTCCCGCCGATGTCGGCCCTCGTCCTGGAGCAGGCCGGGCGAGTTCGATCCGGCGCCTGGAGCTGGTGCGGCCCAGCCCCTTCCAGGTGGGGACCACGATTCGATTCGGCCTTCTGCACGGCGAAGTGGTCGATCTCGGGGTCTTCTCCTTGGAGGGCCGCAGAGTGCGGACCTTGTACCGAGGTTTTCTGGAGGCGGGGCGGCACGGTGCGGATTGGGACGGGCGGGATGATGCGGGTCGACCCGTCTCCACGGGAACGTACTGGATCCGGCTCGCGGGGAACGGGTTCGCGGAAGCCCTGCGGGTGATCCGGCTCCGCTAGAGAGTCGAGGGGAACCGAGGGGAACGAACGGAGGGACCCGGCTAGGCCGGGTCCCTCCTCCTGTTCAGAGGATCGTCTTCCTACCGATACGAGCTCTTGACCTTTCCGATGGTCGTCGTGATCGTGGCGGTCGGTTCGCAGGTGTCCCAAACGATGTTGTCGTAGAAGATCCCGGACCCCTCGTAGTTCGTCGCCGTACTCGAGAAGCCGATCTGGAGAATCTGACCGACGAGGCTCTCATCGATCGTGATCGACAAGGCATATCCCTGCCAGGTCGTGGGGATGTTCGTCATGTCCTCGGTGATGAAGTTGGTCGTCTGGTAGTTGTTGTTCGGATCCAGGGTCTTGATGAAGGCGAGCGCCGTGGTCTGGCCCTCGATGTTGCCGAGCTTCGCCTGGAAATCGAAGCACCAGTCCTGCCCGACGTTCTCCTGCCCGATCGTCTGCTCCTGGAAGACATTCGCCTCGATCAGGTTGCCGTTTCCATGATCCTCGTTGTTGTAGTCGTTGTAGACCGAAAGCTGCTGCTCGCCTTGTTCGGCACCGCCCTCGCCGATCACGATGGCGGAGAACGCTGGTCCACCGTTGGGGGCGCCGAAGGGACCATAGCCATACAGGTAGTCGCCGCCCGGGGTGTAGACGTTGCCGAAGACCAGCCAACCGTCATTCGCCAGAGCGGCCGGGTCTTCCTGGTCCAAGCCTTCGAAGTCCTGGCTGTAGGGAGTGACGGCCGCGAACGAGGCCACCGGGCCAAGCAGCGCCAGGATTGCGACCGCGAGAAAGAGACTCGAGCACTTGTTCATGGGGTTTACCCTCCGTAGAAGCTTTTCATCCACCTTGATGCCGAAGTGGCCCGTCGAGATCGGAGCCGACACGACGGAGTATAGACTAAGTTCGGTTTCCGAATCAAGTCCGAAGCCTGAGTTCCGCTCAGCCACTCCCGGGGGCAGGGGTGTCGAGGCATAACTATATAGCATTAGGTTAGTTACGCCCGTCTGGCTAGCCCGGTCTCCCGTCCTGCTCTGATCGAGTCGAGGAGATGCTCCCCGTTGGAGGTCCACGACGGCTTGACGGTTCGAGGCGCCTGAGGGTACTTTGTCCGGAGATCGGACAAAGGGTGGGCGGGACTTGTTGGTTCATCGTCGACCGAGGAGGATCTCGTCATGTGGTGCTTCGGAACCCGTTCCCCCCTGTTGGCCGGCTTGTTCCTTCTCTTCTGCATCCCCTCGCTTGGTGGGATCGACGTCGACCCGGGGTCCGGCGAGGACGAGGACCGGATGGTGCTTCGAGAGTTTCATCCCTTCATCGGTGACCGCTGGATCGGAAACGCCATCTGCTATGGGCCGCACCGGGATGGGCAGTGGCCGGGCGGACCCACGCCCAACATCGATCAGATCGTGGAAGACCTGCAGATCATGGCCCGCCACTGGAGCTTGCTTCGTCTCTACGGCTCGAGCGAGTTCGGCGAAAAGGTCCTCCAGGGGATCCGGACCCACGATCTCGAGATGAAGGTTCTCCTCGGCGTCTGGATCGCACCCGAGGAGAAGCGGAATGAGCAGGGCGAGGTGCTCGAACGGGATGCGACCGCGGTGGCCGACAATCTACGCGAGATCGACGCTGCCATCGATCTGGCCACGAGGTACCCCGACCTCGTCGCGGGCGTCTGCGTGGGCAACGAAACGCAGGTCTCCTGGTCGCCGCATCCGGGACCACTCGACATCCTCATCGAGCACGTTCGTCGTGTACGCGCCTCCGTGAGCGTCCCGGTAACGGCAGCCGACGACTACCAGTACTGGGTCGAGCCGAGAAGTCGCACTCTGGCGGGGGAGCTCGACTTCATCACGATGCATGCCCACCCGCTCTGGAACGGTCGCCAACTCGAGGGTGCGCTTCCCTGGTTGGAGGATCAGTTTCGCGCGGTACAGGCCGTCCATCCGAATCGTTCCGTGGTGATCGGCGAGACCGGTTGGGCCACATCCGTCGCCGACGGGGGGGAGCAGGCAAGGCTGATCCAGGGTGAAGTCGGTGAGGCGGAGCAAGCCGCATTCTATGCATCGGTGCGTCGATGGGCATCCGAGAATCGGGTGACCACGTTCGTCTTCGAAGCGTTCGACGAGAACTGGAAGGGTGGAGACGATCCGGACGAGGTGGAGAAGCACTGGGGGCTCTATCGGGCCGACCGGACCCCGAAGCGGGCGGTTGGAGGGGAGGACCCTCCGCCGGGAGATTGAGGATCGGCGCACGGTCTCTCGAGATCACCCCCCTGGAGCGTGCGCGGGAGAGACTTTCCTGAGGATTACGTGGGTCCCCGTCTGGGAGGCAGCGCCGTGCAGAGGGCGCGCATCCCTCATCAGGGATCCGTCGCTGCGCAGAGTATCCGACTTCGAGGAAACTCCCCCTGCCAGATCCGAACCCCGACCTCGTCGTTGAATGTGCTCATGACCTTCATGAGGACGTAGACCTCCTCGGGCGTGTAGACCGCATAGTAGTGGTTGAGCACGACTTCCGCCTTGTCGCGATAGGTACCATCGATCAGCGGTGGATAGTCGCGGGGCTGCGGTCCGAGCTCACGGATCCAGCACTGTTTGAAGCCGGTATCGGGTGTCGTGGCCGCCTGGTCGGCCGGGTGGTCCGGGATGAGGTGCGGAGAGGCGAAGTACAGCGGTCCTTCGACGCCCTCCGCGAAGTCGGTCACGTAGATCGAGGCGAGGTCGGCGAACTCGGCGAGACGGGCGATGGCGGCGCCGTTGCCCTGGAAGCTCCACGCCGTCGGCACCTCGCTGTGAGGATCGGTGAAACCGAGGTGATTCCCGCTCGGCCCATGGGTCAGCACGCGCTTTCCCTCGCCCACTGTCCCATCCACCGCGATCGGTGTGATGGTGTAGTTGCCGTAGTGGAGACACTCCGGATCGTGATCGAAGTGCGTTTGCTCGTGGAGATCGGCGAGCAGCTCCACAGGGGCATCCGGTTGGCTCTCGATCTTGATCTCGACCCTGTAACCGGCGAGGACCGGATTCCCCTCGACCGGCGGGTCCCACAGCACGCGGTACTTCGCACCGTCGGCGGTCGCGACGACGTGGAGGTTCTGGACTTGACCGGGAGGAGCAGGGCCGTTCGGTTCGGTCCCGTTCGAATCCCCATCCGGGCATCCGGGGAGCAGGGCGATCGGCAAGACGACCGCAGAAAGCACGAGCACGATCCGGACACCGTGTCCGTCCCGTGCTCTCGGGGAAGATCCCTCGACCTGGTTTCTTGATTTCATGGTCACTTCCTCCACAGGACGCTTCGGCGAAGGCTCCAGACAGCGGCCGATGGGGAGACCGGGAAATCGTTTCAGATTGTTCGAATAGTATTATAAGTACTTGTTATCGATTTGTCAATCCTCGTTCCTCGGTGCGCACTCCCGTCCGCTGCACCTCCACCAGTTCGTCTCGATCCCTCCCGCTCAATCTTCAGTGGGAACCGGCCCGGCCTTCGGCCTCTCGCGGACAGCATCGAGAAACGCGCGCAAGCTGCGCGCGTAGTGCGTCCCCGGATCCCATCCGGGCCCCTCGTGCCCGCCCGCGATGATGACGAACTCCTTCGGCTCGGCGGCGGCGTCGAACAGCCGCCGGCCGAGCGCGATGGGTACCACGTCATCGTCCTGCGCGTGGAGGAAGAGCTTGGGCGACCCGATTCCGGGGATCTTCCGCGCCGAGTCGTATCGGATCCGCGCCAGGAGACCGACCGGGAGGTACGGATACGCCTTCCGGCCGACCGCCACGAGGGAGGGAAACGATCCCTCGAGGATCAGACCCGCCGGCGTTCGGCTCGACGCGAGATCGATCGCCACGGCCGACCCGAGAGAGCGCCCGAACAGGACGATCCGCGAAGGGCGAACGTTCTCGCGTTCGGTGAGAAGGCGCCACGCTCCCTCCGCGTCCCGGTAGGTTCCCTGCTCGGACGGCGTCCCTTCGCTTCGTCCGTATCCGCGGTAGTCGAAGATGAAAACCGATGCGCCGAGATCGTGCAGGAGCCGGATGATCCCGAGACGGTGGGAGACGTTCCCGGCGTTGCCGTGCAGCAGGAGGACCAGGGGCCCCCCATCGGGGCCCGGGATCATCCAGCCGTGGAGTCGGACGCCGTCCTGTGCCAGGAAGGAGATATCCTCATAGTCGAGCCCGGCGTCGCGCGGCGTCGCCGTGAGCTCCCGGTCGGGGAAGAAGACGAGACGGCTCTGGAAGGCGAACGCGAGCAGGCAGAGGAGCGCGTAGGCGGCGAGCAGAAGGGCGAGGATGGTGAGCATGCGAATCGTGGGGCACTCCTCGCGGCGGACCGGTCCCGCCGTCGCTACCTGCGCCAGCCGCCGTAGTAGATGGCCGCGAGCGTGATCACCGCTCCACCGGCCTGCGTCAACGTCATCTGTTCCGCGAAGAATAGCACTCCCCAGACCGTCGCCAAGGCCGGCTGCAGGAGGAGGATCAATCCCGCCTTCGAGGCGAGGATCTCCCGGAGGCTCCTGCTGATGGCCCACCAGCCGATCGCCTGCGCCACGATCCCGAGGGCGGCCAGCAGCAACCAGCTCGCGAGATCGGGCGGCGCCAGCCGGCTCGCCTCCAGCCCGACCGCGCCGGCGAGGAGGACCGCGGAGAGCAGCGAGACCCAGGCCATGAAGACCACACCGTCGGGGATCCGTGCACGGTGTCCCGCTCCCTTGAGAGAGATGATGTAGCCGGCGTAGGTGAGACCGGTCAGCAGGCCGAAGACGATCCCCCTCGTGTAGCGCGCGGAGAACGCGACCTCCTCGGCGAAGACCCCGACGAGCAGCACGACGCCGAGCATGGCCGAGACGGCCGCGATGAAGAAGCGGGCCGAAGGCCGCTCCTTGAACAGCATCCAGCTCAGCAGCGCGCTGCCGAACACCTGCGTGTTGCCGAGGATCGTCGACAGGCCTGCTCCGACGTAGAGGATCGATCGGTGCCAGAAGAACAGGTCGAGAGCGAAGAGGGACGCGGCCAGGACGGCGAACCTGAAGTGTAGCCGGGATAGAACGAACGTTCTGCTGCGCATGGCGGTGATCACGAAGAGGGCTGCCGCACCGAAGAGGCACCGCCAGAACGCCGTGGAGGTCGGCCCCAATCGATCCTCGCCGACCCACTTGACGAAGATGGGCGAGAAGCTGATGCAGACGGCCCCGAGGGACAGAACGAGAGCCGGCGGGAGCCGGGTTTGCCCTCTTCTTGCGGCGCGCGTCATGGCGGAACGTTAAGCCAAAGCGTGACCGGGACCAAGCGGCCGACGACTGCTGACCCGACCTCGAGTCCTCTGCGCCCCGTCCACCCGGGTCAATCCGTCAGCTTCCTGAGGAGGACCGACCAGGCGTCGTCGTCGCAGTACGTGATCTGCACGCGCCTTCCCCGGATGACGGTGCGGACGTCGTGGATCGTGATGATCTCCCCGCCGATCAGGATTGCGATCCAGGTCGGCTCCGGCGGCGGATCGGACGCGATGAACCGCCGGTCGGTCGTCCCGGGTGGGTTCGTCGCCGGAGGGTTGTGTGGAGCCGAGCGGAGTGAATCCGTCTCGGGAGGCGGGGGCCACACCACGATTGCGACTCATGCAGAACCCGACGATCGGGGCCGGGACGTTCCGTATTGTGCTCGATGCCGTGTCACGGGCGCGCGTCTCCGTCTACGATCCCGGTGGTCGTCGAGGAAGCGACCTTGGTGACCGGGAGTTGACGGCCGGCTGGCACAACGTTTCCTGGGATCGCACCGATGGACCGGGCAGAATCGTGCCTTCTCCGCGTGTCCTTCCGGAGTCCGCCCTTTGGATTGCGAGGAACGCAGAGAGGGCAGATCGCGGGATCCATCACCAAGTCGATGATCCAGGACCTGCCCTCTCGTCAGACCGTTCTGGTGCTTTCGTGATTCTCCCTCAGCGGGCGTCCGAGTCCTTCAGCATCCGATAGAACTCCCCCTCCGTCGACAGGAGGAGCAGACTCTCCTCGTCGATCGTCTCCTGGTAGGTCTCCATCGTCCGCAGGAACGAGTAGAACCTCCGCGTGTCGGCCGACCGGTCATAGGCGGCGGCGTAGATCTTCGTCGCGGTCGCATCCGCGTCCCCGATGATCTCCCGAGCCTGGCGGTACGCCTCCGACTGGATCAGCTTCAGCTCGCGCTCCCGCTCGCCACGGATCCGGGACGCCTCTCCCTCTCCCTCAGAACGGAACCGCTCCGCGATCCGCTGCCGCTCGGCGATCATCCGCTCGTAGACCTTCCGCTGGACCTCCTCGACGTAGTTGATCCGCTTGAACTGAACGTCGAGGACCTCGATGCCGAGATCCGTCGTCCGGGACTGGGCCGAGGCGAGCACCTCCCGTCGGATCTTCTCGCGTCCGAACTGGATCGAATCCAGCTCGGCCGCGTCCTCCGGGATCATCTCGCCGGACTCCGGGACGCGATTGCTGGTCCGGATCAGCTCGACCAGATCGTGATTGGCGATCGCGTTGCGCGTCTCGCCGTCGAGGATGTCGTCGATCCGCGTGCGGGCGCCGCGCTCGTCGCGCAAGCGCTGGAAGAAGAGGAGCGGATCGGTGATGTGCCAGCGCGCGTAGGTGTCGATGTAGATGAACCGCTTGTCGCGCGTGGGGAGCTGGTTCGGATCGCCGTCCCATTCGAGGAACCGCTTCTCGAACCGATTGACCTTCTGGATGAACGGAGCCTTGACCTTCAGCCCCGGGGTGCCGATCGGGTCGCCGACCGGCTTTCCGAACTGCGTGATCACCGCCTGTTCGTATTCGTTGAGAATGTAAAAGGAACTGAGCAGAACGATCACGACGACACCGACGAGAATCAGGATTCCGATCCGCATCAGTTCCCCTCCTTCCTCTGCAGGGCGTCGCCAAGGTTCAGCAGAGGCAACAGTCCCGAGATCTCGTCATCGACGATGATCTTCCTCGAGACCTGCGGGAGGATCGTGTTCATCGTCTCGAGGTAGATCCGTTTGCGCGTCACATCGGGCGAGAGGCGGTACGCATTGTACAGGGCGGCGAACCGCGCCGAATCCCCGCGGGCGCGGTTGATCCGGTCGAGCGCGTAGCCGCGCGCTTCTTCGATCGTCTGCTGCGCCTGCCCCCGCGCGCGCGGGATCACCCGGTTGTACTCCGACTGCGCCTCGTTGATCAGCTTCTCGCGCTCCTGCTGGGCCTGGTTGACCTCGTTGAACGAAGGCTTGACCGGGTCGGGCGGGTTGACGTCCTGGAGTACGACCTGCTCGACCTTGATGCCGGTTTCGTACTGGTCGCAGAGCTTCTGGAGATTCCGCTCGACCAGAGAGGCCACCTCCTGGCGACCGACGGTGAGCACTTCGTTGACCGTCCGATCGCCGACGACCTTCCGTACCACCGCCTCGGTCATGGAGCGGAACGTCTCGCGGACGCTGCGGACGCGGAACAGGAACTTGTACGGATCGACGATTCGATACTGGACGACCCATTCGACGACGGCGACGTTGAGGTCGCCGGTCAGCATGTTGGACTCGCCTTCGAGCCCCCGTTGGGTGTACTGCGTGCGTCCGCCCGTAGAGATCGTCCGGAAGCCGAACTCCTCCTTGAGCTGCCGCTGCACAGGGACCTTGGTGACCCGTTCGATCCCGAACGGGAGCTTCCAGTTCAGCCCCGGATCGGTGCTGCGGACGTACTCGCCGAACCGCATCACGACCCCGATCTGCTCGGGACTGACCGTGTAGAAGCTGGTCAGGAGGAGGATCAGGACGATGACCCCCAGGACCACGAAGCGGATCAGGCCGCCCGGCAGCTTGGGGATCTGTACCGGGATCTGGTTCCCGAAGCCCTCGTTGGACATCGGTAGGCACTCCTTTCCGGAGCCGTCATCAGCTCCACAGGAGCGATACTAGAGAGTCGAGCGGC
>WJJW01000223.1 GCA_014729455.1 Candidatus Eiseniibacteriota bacterium | reverse complement strand
CGACCCCCTTGATCAGCAGCCAGAGGGCGAGCGCCAGCTCCCCGACGAACGCCGGGATGAAGACGATGAGCTGGAACGTGCCAGCGTACGCCTCGTAGTTCGCCAGCAGGGTCCGGCCGAAGGTGTCGGCGAGGTACCCGACCGAGGCCAGGAACAGCAGGATCCCCAGGATTCTCGGGACCAGGCGCGATCGCACGATCAAGGCGCCGAGGACCGCGCAGTGGAGCCCGAAGAAGACGAGGCCGAGGACGTAGCCGTATCCGTGAGCCGTCAGGAAGACCGAGGCGAGCGCTTCGATCTGGGCGGCGTCGAAGGCGGCCGGCGAAGCGGTCCCTCCGAGAAGCAGCAGCGGAATGTACAGGTTGAGGAGGTTGGCCCCGAGGACCGCGCCCTGCGCGAGGCGCAGGAAGGCGGCGAGGAGGGCGAGGCTCCGGCTGACCTCCTTGAAGACGAAGAACAGCGCCACCGCGACGACCACGTCGGCGAGGAGCATGACGAGGTCCCCCGCCATGCCGGCGCGGTAGAGGGATTCCGAGGCGAGGATGTTCCGCGCGGTCGCCGCCGGGTCTCCGGCCACGAGGAGGCGGGAGCGGACGAAGAACTCCGCGAAGATCCCGGAGATGATGATGATCAGGTATCCGGCGCCGGCGATCCGGGCGTGGGAGCGAAGGCTCATCGATCCTCCTCGATCGGGACGATCTTCCTGTTCACCGCACCGAACCGCTCGGAGCAAGAGCAGGAGATCCGCAGCGACGGCGACGAACCCCTCTTGTCGTCGGTTTGCCGTTGGTGTCGCGGAGCGTTGCCCGCAGCCTACGTCCCCGACTGTGAGCGGAAGTGGTCGGCGATCCGCTCGACTGCCTTGACGAATCGCGTTGCCAGGACCAGTACGTAGATCACCAGGCCAAGCCAGACGATTCCGAGCAAGAAGGACGAGAACAATCCCATCTGACCCATGGTTCCACTCCTTCCTCGAGGTTGGCGACCGGACGCATCGACCCGCTGGACGTCGGGCCGGTCCAGTCTAGCGCCGGAGGGCCGCCTTCGCTACCACCCGTTCGGGCAGCCAGGAGGAGGAGCCGCCCGCGGAGGCTGCAAACAAGCGCATCGATGCGTTGGATTCACGTTTCGAAGCCGCAAAGAGCGACGGGAACGCGTTCGGTCGTCGTTTCGAGGTCGGGAAGGACGGCAGGGACTCGTTGTGCTCCGATTTCACCGCGTCGAAGGCGAGCGAAAACGAGTGGAATCGGCGTTTCGCCGCGGTGAAGGAGGGTGACGACGCGTCGGTGCGCTCCTTCGGCGGTTCTCCTTGGTCGATCGACGCGTCGATGTCGCGTTTTGCAGAGTCGGAGGGACCGCGGCGGCCCTTTCGGTGCGGTTTCGGAGCCCGGACTTCAGGGACTGCCTGTTCCCTCCGATCCTCCGTTGTCTCCTTGGACGGGATCGGGGTATCCGGGGATCCCGCTCCCGAGAAGGATGTCCCGTTCGACGATCCAGGTCCCCTCTTCGTCGCGTCGGGGTGTGACGACGCCCGATCCCCCGCGGCCGTGGGTGTATTGTTCGCGTCTCTCGGGGGCCAACCGCGGGTCGTCGGTGAAGACGATATCGTCGATGTAGTAGGTGCAGCGTCCCGGCTCGATCACGTGCATGTGGAGATGCTGCGGCATGGTGGATCGTGGATACCCGCCCGGGCGGATCGTCTCGAACCGGTAGCGTCCGTCGGCGTTCGCGACGGTCCAGCCGCGCAGCGCGCCGTGCCTGGAGTGAGAGTCTTCGTCCTCCGGATAGATCCCCCCCGCGTTCGTGTGATACGCGTAGACGACCGTTCCGGGGGCGGGTGTCCCGTCCGGACGCAGGACCGTGCCGGTGATCCGCAGCGGCTCGCCCGGGTAGTCGCGGGGAGCGATCCGAGCGGCGCTGGTGAGCGAGTCCGGAATGCCGTTGAAGACCTCCTCGCACCCCTCGCAGGGAGTCCCGACGATCGGCTCGTCACCGGTGACCGGACTGGCCGGACACGGCGAGGATCCGATGAGACTCAAGACCGCGAGCAACGGCAGGGCCAGAGGGATTCGCTTCATGTCTCCTCCGATTCGGTTGCGGTCTCCGCTAGAAGCTCAGGCTGACGAATGCGGCGACGTCCGACACGAACTCCAGGCGGAATAAATCCCATGTGTCCTCGCGCCAGCGCAGGATCGGGTCGTCCCGCTCGCTCCGGTCTTCACGGGAGTCGTACTGCTTCTCGGTCCAGGAGTACGAGGTCCGCACTGGAGCGAGTCCGATCGCGAAGGAGAGGTTGTCGACGAGGTCGAGGTCCACGCCCAGCACGGCAGCCGCGGACACGCTGTGATCCCAGAACTCCGTATCCGATCGGCTTTGCCGATCCGTATCACCATATTGGATCTCGCCCCGATCCTCGGAGTCTCCGTACCCGAAACCGTATCCCAGTCGAACGCCGTGGTACCAGGAGATCCGACCCGCAACGGGTCGCCAGCGTCGAAGCTCCAGAGCCAGGTGGGCATCCACGTCCATGTGTTCCGACCTACTGTCGCGCGCCGAATGGACCGATTGGCCTTCCACGCTGAGGTCCTCGTCATCATACGTCCGGTCGTCGAGGCGCATGGAAACCCCGAAGCCGAGGTCGGTCGTGTGGCCGATCGCTCGGTGGATGCTCAGCATCGAAACAGGCGAGTAGTGATCGAAGGGATTCGCGCTGAGGCGCCACTTCTGGATCAGGGGCGTGGATTCGGATGACGCCTCCCGTTCGGGAGCGGCGTCCCGTTGCCCCTTCGCGTTGGTGAAGCCGCAAACCGTGACCACCAGCAGGAGAACGAGCAGTCGCGCAGATCGCATCGGGATCCTCCTTCGCCGAGTGTTGGGGTGAGCGGAGTCGGAAGCGGCCGGCTCCGCGGCCGGTTGGACTCTACCAGAAGGGCGACCGCTCTTGCGCACCGACGCGGGTGATCTCCGGGCTCAGTCGTCGATGCGCAGGCTGTCCTGGTCGATGGGCGTGACCACCCCGGACTCCCAATCGCTCTTCAGGATCGCGTAGGCGAGGGAGTCGCGGAACCCCCCCTGCGAGTCGGGCCAGGCTTGGCGGTAGTAGGCCTCGCGGACCCAGCCGCAGGCCCGGAAGACCCGGCGCATCGCGACGTTGTCCGCGCGGGTATGGCCTTCGATCCTGTGCTTGTCCGTTTGCGTGAAGACGTACTCCGCCAGCCACCGGACGATCTTCCGTCCGTGTCCTCGATTGCGCGCGGACTGCTTCAAGCGGAGGTCGAAGACCGGAGTGACGTCGCCCAGCTCGTGGAGGACGACGAGGCCGATCGGCTCGGGGACCGCTTCGAGCCGCACCCAGAAGGTCTTGTTCGCGGTTCCGGTGAAGGATCCATCCGCGATCCGCTTGCGGACCTCGGCGACCGACGGGTGCGTGGAAACGTGAAACGGCCAATGGTCGCCCGAGATCCAGAGGGCGAGGGCTTCGGCTTCGGAATCCTCGTACTCTCTGAAGGTCAATTCATCGGGCATCCTCGGCCTCCCCGGTCTTCGAAGTGTGGTTTCCGGCGTCCTTGGATCCTCGGTCGTGGAGATCAGACGCTCCCGCCCGTCGGCCGCTCCATCTTAGCCATCGGGTTCGAGGGCATGCTAGACGGGGTGCACGCGGAGCCGGGCGCCTTCGGCAATCACGATCCCCTGGAGGCAGGGGCTTCCGTACTTCGCGCCGGCCGTATGAACCGCAACGTTCCTCGATGCCTGGAAGCACCCATGACCGTGCGTATGCCCGCAAAGCACCAGGAAGTCGACGTCAGGATTGCGCTCGGCACAATCGAGGATGACGCGTCCGGTCGCCGCGCACGAGAACCAGGGTAGCCACTCTGGTCCGCTCTGCCTGCCGTCGTACCATGCCGCTCCCTCGAAGGGGGGGACATGGGTCACGATGCAGACCTTCGCGTTGTGGAGCGCAGCTTGGTCGAGCTTGGGCGCGAGGCGATCAGCGGACTCGTCCCCGAGCGCATTGGCCTTCGCGATGAGCTCCGATCGCCCGAGTCCCTCGAGTTCCTCGATCAGGTGAAAGTCGTTCAGCTCGACCCGACTTCCGATGGGATCGCCGAACCGCGCGTCTCCCCACCCATCATCTCCGACGATGCAGAGGTCCTCGTCCATCTCGATCGGACCCGACGAGGTCAGCCACACAAGGGAGTCGGCCCGGGCAGCCGCGGCGACCTCGCGGGAGACGCCCGCGATCGAGCCACGGTAGTAGTCGTGGTTGCCCAGGACGAAACAGACAGGCCGGTCGAGTCCTGACGCAAGGCGATCCAGATAATCGAGGACGCTGTGCGCCTCCCCGATGTCGCCTGAGATGACCCATGCATCGACGCCGGTCGTCGCGAGTTCACCGATGAAGGTCGTCACGGCGTCGTCGTCCAGGAAGTTGAGGTGGATGTCCGAGAGCCAACCGATCTTCATGGTCCACGAAATCCCACTTGCAGATGCCTTGTTGCCCGCGGTCAGCGGTTGCAGTCGTCGCTCATGCTGCACGCTCCTCGCGGACCTTGCTAGCCAGGACGACGGGATGGCGGGTCTGCGCACGGGAGTCCGCGTCCGCGTAGCCCTCGCCCACGTAGTGGACCTCGTCCACGTTGAACCCGGATGCGTCGAGCATCTCCAGGTACGCGCCGAGGTCGTAGTTGCTCCAGTACATGGTCACGCCGAAGAAGTCGTCCTCTGTGTATCCTGCCTCATCGTTCTCCGACACCGACACGAGGAATCGACCGCCAAGCTTGAGCCAAGCGTGGACGCGCCGGAAGACCTCCCGCTGCCGTTCCCGAGGAACATGGAACAGCATGTACATGGCGACTGCCGCGTCGAACGACTCCGCCTCGAACTCCGCTTCGAGGACATCGGCGAGCAAGAACCGCCCCGCAGGCAGTCTCGCCCGCGCCAGCTCGATCATCCGACTGGAGAGATCAATCCCCGTCACCCTGTGATGTTCGGCGAGGGACGCGGTCACGGGGACTCCGGCCCCACATCCGATGTCCAGCACCTCGCTGCCGGGCGCAAGTCGGTCCAGAAGTGCCGGAAGACCGGATTCACCCTCCTCTCGAGCTACCGCGTATGCATCGGCGCACCGTTCGTATCCGAGTCGGACCAGGTCCCTGTAGTTGATCGCCGGGTCGTTCGCAGGTTTCACTCGATTGCGACCTCATCTGTGAGACTGTCGACGGTGCGGCTCAAGCATGTCTGCAAGCCGCCGTATCGATCCAACCTGGTCGGCTATCGTTGCAACCATGCCAGCGCATCCTCTCTGGACGTGAAGCACTTGATGTCGACCCCGCGGTTCAATCCCGTGGTCTCGAGGCCATGCTCGTCGGGCCCCAGCGACGAGCAAACAACCGCGAACCTCGTCTTTCGCAGCAACGGGTTTGCGGAGACGCTCTCGTTGTGTTCCAGGGAGGTGAGGATTCCTGGGAATCGAGCGAGGGACGTCGCGTCCAGAAGGACCCTCCGGATGTTCGTCTGTGCCAAGGCTTGGGCTACGAGGGTCCTTTGCTCCTCCAAAGCCTCGGGTGTGACGGGATCAGGAGAGTACACGACCTCCAGGATGCCCGCGTCCTCGAGGGTAGAGATGCGGATGCCCATCTGGTTCCTCCTGGCCAAATGTCTTGCATCACCGGAAACAAGCAGCCTGCTGAGCCGGAACGGCGACAAATGACGCGGGTACGCAGAGCGTCGCGAGCGGATTGAGAAGCCGGCAATCGTGCAGGGTGGTTCGCGCAGACGTGGGCATTTGGGATCGTTTCGCCAGCTTCCCTGCTACGACTCTGCCTGTGGCTGCCACAGGCCGAATTGGACATCGCCGAGGATGTAGATCGCCCAGGTACCGGTGTCGCCCTGTCGAGTAGGAGGGTAGGCGATCACTGCACCCGCGGCCTCGGCTTCCTCGACCGCTCTCGCGATGTCCTCGACTTCCACATACGTCCTGATGATCGGTTTCTCGTGTTCGGCCAGCGGTGCGCGCACACCGATCAGACTTCCGTCCGAAACCTCCGCGACCCGCGCCTGCCCCAGATCGGCCACGGGGGGACCGAAGGACAACCCGTGCACTCGTTCCAATGCCGTGCACTGCGCGTCGACATCGAGACACACGATCTCCATATAGTGCAGGCGCATGTTTGATTCTTCATGCTGGCCGGGTTCTTCCGTACTCTGGCATCCCGTGACGAGCGCGATCGCCGCCATCACGAGGAAGCCCCACCTTGAACGTCTCATCATGATTCATCCTCCGGGCCACGGGAGTTTCGCTGCTGGCGCGGGAGAGGAATCACCGTCGGTCGTTCGGGCAGTCGGGCCGGGATCGCTGCCAGCGTGTTTCGTCAGGTCCGATGGTAGCCTGAAGGCGGGGGGGCGCAAAGCGGCTTGCGCGCACAGGTTTACTTGGAGGATTCCTACATGCCGGAACCCGCCGCCGACCCCCTACCGGTACTGATTCAGATCGATCGCCCAGCTCCCCGGATGATCCAATCCGCCCGTCAGCTCCCCGAGCACCGCATAGAGGAACATCGTGAACCCGCCCTTCCGGAGCGCCTCCAGCGGCCCTTCCCGCTCCGGGTAGTGGACGAACAGGACGTCCTCATCCTCGGGGATCCCGGCCTTCGCCTTGGCGATCTCGATCGCGGCGTGGTAGCCGCCGAGCGTGTCGACCAGCCCGTGCGCCACCGCCTCGGTGCCGGTCCAGACCTTCCCGCGGCCGACGCTGTCGACCTCCGCCGGCGTCAGGTTCCGCTCCATCGCGATGTGCTCGACCCACTCCCAGTAGTCGGCCCAGTGCCGCTCGGCGAACGACTCGTACTGCTCGGGCGTGTAGTCGAAGTAGCTCGACTGCATCAGCGCATTGGGCCCCCGCGTCACGAAGTCCCACGAGATCCCGAGCTTGTTGTACAGCCCGCGCAGGTTGAATTTCCCGGAGATCGATCCGATCGATCCGACCACCGACAGCCGCTCGGCCATCAGCGTGCTGCACCGGTAGGCGATCGTGTAGCCACCGGAGGCGGCGACGTCGCCCATCGAAACGACCATCGGCTTGATCCGCTCGGCCTGCTGCGCGGCCCGCGCGATCCGCCAGGACGTGGCGCTCTCCCCACCCCCGCTGTCGATCCGGAAGATGATCGCCTCGACGTCCTTGTTCCGCGACGCGTCCCGGAACGCCTTCTCCATCGTCGCCGCTCCCATCGTGATCCCCCAAGGGACCGCGAACCCGCTGACCTCGCCGCCGATCGTCCCGTGCGCATGGACCACCGCGATCGTCTTCTTCCCCTTGATCCCGGCGTCCTTCCGGTCGAGCTTCGCGTACTCCTCGCCCGAGACGACCCGCGGGCGCGGGGGCAGATCGTCCGACTTCCGCTTGCGCTCCTCGACCCCCTTGACCTCCAGCAGCGCCGTCTCGACCTCGTCGAAGTACGCCAGCCGATCGACCAGCTTCAGCTCCAGCGCCTCCCGCGGCACCAGCGCCCCCTGCGACAGCACGTCGCGCTCGTAGCCGCCCTGCGTCAGGTTCCGGTCCGCCTCGATCTTCCGCACGTAGTTCGGGTAGATGACGTCCAGCAGCCAGTTGAGGTTCGCGCGCGCCTCCTCGGACATCTCCTCGCGCGTCACGATCTCCGCCGCAGACTTGTAGTCCTCGATCCGGTGGAGGTTCGGCCGGACGCCGAGCTTGTCGAGCGCCTCCTTCACGAACGGCCGCCCCGCCCCGATCCCGGTCAGCGACACGTATCCGCCCGGAAAGAGGATCACCTCGTCGCACGCCCCGGCGAGATAGAGCGACTTGCCGTTCAGGTACTCCATGTACGCCCAGACCGGCACGCCGCGGTCGCGCGTCCGCTCGATCGCCTCGCGGATCTCGTCCGCGCGCGCCCACCCGATCTGCGGCGCGTGCAGCTTCAGCACGACCGCCTCGATCCGCTCGTCGCGCGCCGCCTTCTCCAGGTTCTCCAGGATCGTCGTGTGGGTCGTCGGTCCCGAGCCCAGCACGACCCCTGCGGTCGGCGGATCGTAGTCGTAGATCGGCCCCGCGATCGTCTGCACCAGGACCGATCCCGGCTGGACATCCACGTCGTCGCGGAACTGGATGGCCGCGATCAAGCCCAGGGCGGCCAGCAAGAGGACGTTGCCGATCAGCACGGCGAGCAATGCGGCGAAGAAGCACTTCATCCCGGACCCCCTTTCCGCTTCGTGGCGGACAGGCAATGACGGTAGCACGGCGGCGGGCCGGCCTGCGCGG
>WJJW01000222.1 GCA_014729455.1 Candidatus Eiseniibacteriota bacterium | reverse complement strand
GCGGAAGAAGACGACCGGGAGCAGGCGGGGCAGGCGGAGCCAGTAGGTGGTGGAGAAGGTCTGGGTGGAGAAGAAGCGTCTACAGTGCAGGCACTGAAAGCGTTGGATGCGCTTGGGGGAGGCCTGTCGGGAGTAGAACCCAGCCCTCTTCCAGCGCCAGTCGGTCGGCTGGCGATGGAAGGGGCAGGTGGGGTTGGGGCAATGCGGTGGATTGAAGGGACGAGAACGCTTGGGCATGGCCAGCAGGCCATGCACGAGTCAGGCCAGCTGCAATCTTCGAAACACAATCCATCCCATACCGCAGCCGAAGCTCCCGGAGCGTCCCGTCCTCTTCGAGCCGTTCCAGGATCCGGTCGATCTCCTCCTTCAAGCCCCGGTCCTCCCTGCGGAAGGCGATGCCATACCACTCTCGAGCCACCGGGTCGCCGACGATCCGGATCTCCGGATGCCGGCGGCAGAACACCAGCGCGGTCGGCGTGTCGGTCAGGACCGCGTCGAGACGCCCGTTGCGGAGATCGATCCAGGCCGCCCCGATCGCGTCGAAGCTCACGACCTCCGCGTTCGGCACCCGCTGGGCGGTCCGCTCGCCGGTCGTACCGAGTTGCACGCCGATCCGGCGCCCGCGCAGATCATCGAAGTCCTGGATCGACGCGTCGTCGCGGATGCAGAGCGACTGCCCCGCCACGTGATAAGGACGACTGAACAGGACCTCCTCGGCCCGTTCCTCGGTGATGGTCATCGCCGAGATCACTGCGTCGACCTCTCCGCCTCGCAAAGCGGCGAGGATCCCGTCGAACGACAGGATCTCGAAACGGATCGCGACCCCCATCTCCTTCCCGATCCGCCGCATCAGGTCGGCATCGAACCCGACGACGGTCTCATCGGTCGGATCGATCGTCGCGAAGGGCGGGTAGGTCGCGTCGGTCCCGATGCGAAAGGTCCCCTCCTCGCGGATCCGCGCGAGCGTTCCGCTCTCCTCCCCGCCGCACCCGAAGGCGAAGAGGATCCCGGAGAGAGGCAACAACGAACGGATCACGGGATGGAATCTCATGCGGACCGACGGTAGGGTCCGTCCCGGCGGGGTGTCAACTCGACCGGCCGTCGCCCCGGTACGCGCGGCGCGGCGGCCCGTCACCGAACCGCCGCGCCTCGATCTGTTCCTTCCGGATCGACGAGAGCTACCTGAGGATGCTGACCTTCTGCGTCCGGCTGGCTCCGTCGTTGGTGATCCGCGCCCAGTACACGCCGGTCGAAACCGGGTGTCCGGCGTCGTCGCGGCCGTCCCAGCGGATCACGTGCGGGCCGGCGGGAAGCGCTCCGTCGACCAGACGGCGCACCACCCTGCCGGCGACGTCGACCATCTCCAGGCGGACCGGACCGGATCGCGGAACGGTGAAGGAGAGCGCCGCACCCGTTCGGATCGGGTTCGGGCGGGCCGGCTCGATCGAGAGCGGTCGCGCCGCGACGTCGGCTTCCTCGACCGCCGTCTGATCGAGCGTCTCCTCGAAGAAGTGCTCCAGCATGTACATCACGTTCCCCTTCAGATCCTCCGCGTCGTACCGGTACGGCCGGCCGCTCAGGAAGATCATCTGCGCGCCGTCCGGCCGGTAGACCCCGCCGCTGGACGGCTTGCGCCAGACGCCGATCCCCTTGTCGGGGTTGAGCAGGTACTGCCCCTCGAACAGGAGCGTGCTCTCCGGGTGGTTCAGCGTCCGGTCGAACAGCGAGATCCAGCTCTGCTGGCCGGTCACGGCGATCTCGTTCAGGCCGGGATAGGTCGGGATGCAGTCGTAGAGGTAGGTCCCGCTGACCCAGTCGATCCCGAGGTAGTCGAGGAACGGATCGGTGAGGAAGTCGGATCCCATCCGGCTCATCAGGAGCACGTTTCCGCCGACCTCCAGGTAGCTCAGGATCGGGCTGTTGACCCACGAGGAGAGGTCCCCGCCGTAGTTGTTGCCGACCCAGATGACGTTGCGGTAATGGCCGATCACGTTCGCCGGGATCGCGCCGTGGCCGATCGGCTCGGGGAGCGTGGACGGGTAGCCGCCCGCCGGCTCGCCGAAGTGATCCCAGAAGTCGATCTCGTAGTCGCCCCAGAACGCCTTCGCCTCGTACGCGTCGCGGATCTCGCCGCCGTAGACGTCCCAGCTCACGCCGTTGACGAGGAGGAGCGACCGATCGAACGGCGGGTTCTGGACCGCCTCCTGGACCGTCTTCAGGATCCAGTCGTCCTTGTCGATCCGCACGGCGGTCGGCTCGGCGTCCACGTGCAGGACGTACTCCTGGCTGGCGAGCGAGTTGTCGACGACGAACGTCTCCTCCCCCTCGACCGTCTCGATCGTGACGTCGACCGGCATCGTGAAGATCTGCCAGTCCTGGGTCTGCTCGAGGGTCAGGTGGACGTCGTAGCCGCCTCCCTGGTCCATGACCTCGTAGGAGAAGAAATAGGCGGGGTAGTACTCCCCGTAGATCCACTGGTCGAAGAAGGCGTCGAGATCCTGTCCCGAGACCGACTCGCACACGTCGCGGAACTGCTCGGTCGTCGCGGTCGAATGCTCGTAGGCGTCCCGGTAGGCGACCAGCGAGGCGAAGAAGTCCTCGTCCCCGAGCACGTGCCGGAGCATGTGCAGGACCCAGGAGGCCTTCGCGTACGACAGGTTGTAATCGAAGATCTCGTTGAAGTTGTCCGGATTCTCGACGTAGATCGTGCCGGGGCCGAAGAACTTGTTGAACGCCATATCCTCGTGAAGGCCCGCGGCGCCGTTGACCTGCTCCCACCACAGCGCCTCGGAATAGGTCGCGAACCCCTCGTTCAGCCAGATGTGATGGAACGATTCGGGGCTGATCATGTCGCCCCACCACTGGTGACCCAGCTCGTGAGCGATGATCGCCTCGCCGAAGTAGCCGAGGCTCGTGCAGGTCTGGTGCTCCATCCCGCCGCCCCAGAGGAACTCGGCGTGCCCGTACTTCTCATCGAGGAACGGGTACTCGCCGAAGAGCGGCTTGAAGCCGGCGAGCATCTCCTTGACCTTGAGGTTCGCCTCGTTGGTCTGGTCGACGTGGTCCGGGAAGATGTAGAACTCGATCGGCATCGTCTCGCCCGGCGTATGCTCGTATTCGTCCGTCCAGACCGTGTACGGGTAGCTGGCGATCGAGACGAGATAGGTGGTGATCGGATGGCCGTGGTGCCACTCCGCGGTCGCCGTGACCCCGTCGTCGCTCATCTCGACGGCGACGCCGTTCGACGCGGTGATCATGCCGGTCGGCGCGGTGACCCGCACGTGGACCGAGTCGGCCTTGTCGACCGGGAAGTCCTTGCAGGGCCACCAGGTCCGCGCACCGTACGGCTCGCTCAGCGTCCAGACCATGTCCTCTCCGGCGTGGTTGTCCCACCCGAAGGCCCCGCCGGATCCCGGATCGCCCGCGTACGCGACGACCAGCACGACGATCTCGCCGTTCGCGTAGGAGCGGTCGAGGTCGATCGTCAGGAGATCGCTCTGATGCGTATAGCTCGCCGGGATCCCTCCGGAGGTGACCGACGAAACGGTCATCGCATCGTCGAGGTCGAGCTCGACGTTGTCCAGCGGGCCGTCGACGACCTCCACCCGGGCCTCCACCGTTCCAGTGAGGGTCCGGTTGTCGGGGTCGAGGTCGAGATCCAGGTCGTAGAACCGGGCGTCGAAGGCATCCTGGTTCGGTGTGGTCCGACCTTCCTGGGCGAGCGCGAGCCGCCGGTGCATCTGCGCCTTGTGAAAGGCGAGGTACTCGTTGACGTCGCGGGCGTCCCGGATCTGCTCCTCCCAACCGGCCTGCGTGCCGGGGAGCAGGATCGGCGGCGAAGCCGCCGCCGGAAGAGCCGCCGTGAGGAACAAGATCAGCGCCGCCCCGGTGAGGAGACGGCGGGCGATGCGCGCAGGGAGACTCTGGGGCCGCATCGGTCCTCCTTCCAAGTTGTTTGATTCCATTGGATGGCCCTTGCCGGCCACGGCCGGGCCGCTCCGCTCGAGCCGATGGCGACGTCCCCGCGGAGGAGGAGGCCGCACGATCCCCATCCCTCGATTGTACCACGGGTTCGGCCGGTTCCCGACCCGCTAAGGGGGCGGCGCGGCGGCTTGACCCCGTCCCCCCCGCACGGGATGATCCCCCATCGTGGCGGGGGGCCACACGAAAGCATGGAAAGGGGTGCCCGGATGAGCAATCGAACCCGCGGTCGGGGGATCGCCCTGGTCGCATTGGCGGCGCTGGTCGCGCTGGGGATCGCCGGCTGCGGCGGAACGGGATCCGACGCGACGATGGAAGAGGAGACGCAGGAGGAGGCGATGGAGTCGGCGGCGGCCGAGGAGCCGACCATGGACGAAGGGACGGAAGCGCACGCCGAGGAGGAATCCGCCGCCGAGGCGACGGATGGGATTCCGCCGGTCGATCCGAGCCTCGAGGTGATCACGGCTCCGTCCGGTCTGAAGTACATCGACATCGTCGTCGGGGACGGGGCCTCGCCCGAGCCCGGCGATCGCGTCCAGGTCCATTACACCGGCTGGCTGGCCGACGGGACAAAGTTCGACAGCTCGGTCGATCGGGGCCAGCCATTCACCTTCCCGCTCGGCGAGGGAAGGGTGATCCGCGGTTGGGACGAAGGGGTCGCCACGATGAAGGTCGGCGGAAAGCGGCGGCTGATCATCCCGTCGGATCTCGCCTACGGGCCGCAGGGGCGCCCCCCCGTGATCCCGCCCGCGGCGGAGCTGACCTTCGACGTGCAGCTCCTCGGGGTCCAGTAGCAGCCTGGCCGCTGCGTTTCGGATGAGCCCGACCCGATCGATGTTCCTCGTCGCGGTCGGGCTCTTCCTCGCCCTCGGGCCGAGAGCCGGGCTCGCGGAGACGGTGACCGTCGCCTGCGCCGCGAGCCTGCAGGACCCGGTGCGGGAGGCGAGCGGCGCGTTCGAGGAGGAGCATCCGGAGATTTCGGTCCACGTGAGCACGGGCGCTTCGAGCCTTCTGGCCCGGCAGATCGATCGCGGGGCGCCGATCGACCTGTTCGTCTCCGCCGACGACCGAACGATCGCCTGGCTCTCCGCCCGCGGAAGGATCGACTCGACCTCGGTGGCGGCGATCGCGGGAAACCGGATCGTCGTCGTCGCGCCGGCCGATCGGGTCCCGGAGATCGACGCGCCGGCCGACCTGGCCGCTCCGCGGATCGATCGGGTCGCGCTTTGCGCGGAGATCGTCCCGATCGGAAGGTACGCCGCCGCATTCCTCGAGACGAACGGGCTTCGCGATCGGCTCGAGGGACGGATCGTCCGGACCGACAACGTGCGCGCCACCCTGGCGGCGGCCGCCGCCGGGGCGGTCGACCTCGCGTTCGTCTACGCCACCGATGCGGCGACGACCCGCGCGGTCCGGATCGTCTGGAGGGTCGATCCCGCAT
>WJJW01000221.1 GCA_014729455.1 Candidatus Eiseniibacteriota bacterium | reverse complement strand
GTCCTCTGGACGTTCGTCTCCCCGACCGGGATCCGGCACGAGGTGCCGGCCGGCTACGACGGCGGGAACCGCTGGTCGGT
This sequence comes from Candidatus Eiseniibacteriota bacterium, assembly GCA_014729455.1. GTDB lineage: Bacteria > Eisenbacteria > RBG-16-71-46 > CAIMUX01 > VGJL01 > WJJW01. Next base: position 3,760 of record WJJW01000221.1, on the reverse strand, counting down.
CCGGTTCGTCCCGGACGAGATCGGCCGGTGGCGCGTCTCCTGGACGCAGGAGTTCACGGAGAAGCCGTACCGGAGCGAGGTCGGCGTGTTCGACGTCGTCGGCGGCGACCTCGACGACCTCCTCGGGCGGCTGGAGGAGTTCCACGAAGAGGTCCGCGGGCTGCAGGAGGATCGCGGGTCCTCGACGCTGGTTCCCTACATGATCCGTTTCGCGAAACTGGAGCGGGCGATCCTGCAACGGATGACCCCGTCCCGGTACGGGGGCGAAGAGGGGAAGGAGATCCGTTCGGCGCTGCGCGCCGTGCGGACCGCGCTGGGAGGCGACGCCGTCCCGGACCCGATTCCCCTGGTCGCCGACTCGCCGCCGCGCTGGGCACGGCAAAGCGAGGACTAGCCGATCCCGCCGGGGAGGGCGTATCCTCCCCTCGCCGGCGCGCGAACCACGGCGGGCGGGCGGATCCGATTTCCCGGAAACGAGACAGGAGCGGGGAGGACGACGATGAGAGCATGGTGGACAGCGGCGATGACGGTGCTGCTGCTGGCGGGGCTCGCGACCGCCGGGACGGCGCAGGATCTGATCCCGGACGGCGATTTCGAGGCGGAATCGAGCAGCCGTTCCCTGCGCGTGGACAACAAGGGACCGGACTGGCAGGAGACGCGCAAGGACGGTCCCGAGGGGCGCAAGCTCCTCTTCCTGAGCACGAAGGAGATCGCCGGCAACGCCACGCAGAAGGCGATGATCAAGGCGCACCCCGAGAAGAACACCTACCTCAGCCGCTATCTGGGCGATCCGCAGCGTGGGATCTTCTCGGTCCGGGTCGACATCCTCGTCAAGGAGATCCTCGACGACGACAACCGCACCGCGTTCATCATGCTCGGCAATGACCGGGACAACAAGCGCGGGCCGTGCTCCACGGGCAAGGAACGCCTCGTCTTCCTCGGTTTCGAGAACGCGGAGGCCGAGGGAAAGATGAACCTGTTCGCGCGCGAGCGTGGGACGGGTTGGAGCGAGACGACGCGCGTCGCCGGGGATCTCGAACTGGGGAAGTGGTACACGATCCGGATGATGATCTACGTGATGGACGAGTCGTATGAGGTCTGGGTCGACGGGGTCACGAAGCCGCGCGAAGTCGAAGGGTTCCGGATGCGGCCGAAGACGGGCAAGGCGATCACGCATATCTCCTTCGCGTCGTGGAACGATGGCGCCGGGACCTTCTACGTCGACAACGTGGCGGCGGAGGTGGTGGAATAGGGCACGGATCGCGCGCCCCGAATCTCGGATATGAAATCAGAGGGAGAAGTGATGGTCGGATATAGAATCGCAATGATCGGATCGATGATGCTGGCGGCGCTCCTCACGACGGGTTCCTTCGCCCAGGAGCGCCCGGATCCGGACGCGATGATCGCCGCGCAGAAGGCTGCCATGGAGCGCTTCTCGATGATGGACGGCGTCTGGAGAGGACCCGCCTGGGGGATCGGACCGACCGGCGAGAAGTTCGAGATCACGCAGACCGAGCGCGTCGGCGACTTCCTCGACGGCGCGATCAAGGTCATCGAAGGGCGAGGATACGAAGCCGACGGCACGATCGGCTTCAACGCCCTGGGGATCATCTCGAGCGATCCGACCGCCGGGACCTACACGATGCGCTCCTACGCGATGGGAAACGCCGGCGACTTCCCGATCAAGCCGACGGACGACGGGTTCCAGTGGGAGATTCCGGCCGGCCCCATGACGATTCGCTACACGGCCACGATCGACGGGGACACCTGGCGCGAGGTCGGCGACCGGATCACGCCCGAAGGCGAAGAGATCCGGTTCTTCGAGATGACGTTGACCCGCGTCGGCGACACCGACTGGCCCGCCGGCGGAGCGATCGAGCCGGAGTAGGGACGTTCGTCGCGAGCCGCCGCGTCATCCGCGCACCAGATCGCTCGGCTCGAACAGCAGGATCCCCGTGGCCTTCGCCCTTTCCGTCAGTTCGGGTCGAAACCCGGACCGCGAGAAGAGCGCCAGGTGGATTCGGTGCGCTCCGAGGGAGCTGCGGACTTGCTCCGCCCGCTCCTCCAGGAGTTCGAGGACCCCGACTCCGATCGGCTTGCGGCTCCACTTGCACTCGGCCGCGAGGACTTCCTGACTCGTTCGGTCGACCGCCACCACGTCCACCTCGTCCCGAGCGCTGTGCCAGGATCCGATCCGGTCCGGTGAGAACGGCAGGACGTCCCTGCGGGCGAGGCTCCAGAGGTGATCGCGGGCCAGCTCCTCGAAGACGAAAGAGGTGTGCTCATCCAGATGCGGGCCGATCCGTTCGCTGTAGACCTCCGGGACCAGCCCCTGCTCGAGCCGAGATCGGTTGGGGAAGACGAACCGAAACCAGAATCGCACGAACGGGTCCAGGATCCGATACCTCCCTTTTCGGCTCTTGCGGGCTTGTCTCTCCTGCACGGGAACAGATCGCTCGACCAATCGGAGTCGGGTCAAGCTGTGAAGATAGGGAACGATCCGCTTGCTCTCGATGCCGACTCCCTGGGCGATCTCGTTCTGCGTGGCACGGCCCGCCGCCATGGCCTCGAGCAGAGCGAAGTATCGGCGAGGTTCTCGAAGGTCCTGCGTCAGCAGGTAGGGGACTTCCTCGAAGAGGTGGGCGTTCTTGTGGAGGATCTCGCGACGGATGTTCTGCGCGAGAGGCTGGTGGGAATCGAAGCGACCGGCCTAGGCGGGGACGCCACCCGTGACCGCGTATGCTCGGATGATCTCTTCGGGACTCCATTGGCTCCAGAAGCCGGCTGCTGCGGGCAATGCGAACGGCTCGAGGAACATCTGGCCCGAGCGCCGGCCGTAGAGGGGACTTTTCTGCGAGAGGATCTCTCCCTCCATGTAGGAGATCGCGGATCCGCAGAGGATCAGGAAGATCTGCGAGCGAGACAGCTCGGTATCCCATGATCGCTGGAGTACGGAAGGAAGGGTCGGATCCGACTGCGACAGGTACGGGAAGTCGTCCAGGACGAGGATCAGACGCTCGTGCCGAGCCAGCTCGCCTGCATAGGCGAGGGCGTCGAATCACCCACCGAAGGTAGGGGAAGCAACTCCCGATTCGCCCGCCGTGCTCCAAAGCATCGCGGAGAACTCCGGGAGCTGCAGCCCGGCCGGTCTCTGATCGGCCACGAAGAAAGCGGATCGATGTCGGCGGCAGAACTCATGCAGCAGTTCGGTCTTCCCAACGCGTCTGCGTCCGAAGAGGACGAGGAATTGAGCTCCCGGCCGCTGGGCCATCGCGGTCAGCGTCTGCAATTCGATCTTGCGGTCGAGGAACACAGAGATCCCCCACAGGCTAATCAGGATTAGGCTAAACTAGATTAGCTAGTTGTTCGGTCATAGGTTTCGTCACGATACTCGATTCTGCCGCAATGACTTGCAGGCGAACAGCGGGGGGCCCGGCCCCACCCCCACGCCCACTCCGTCAACGAAGCAGCACGAGCCGGTCGCTGCTCCGGTTCCCCGGTGTCCGGAGCCGCACGAAGTAGACCCCCGACGCGGCTTCCCGGCCGGCATCGTCGCGACCGTCCCACCGGATCACGTGGCGACCGGGCGCACTCGATCCATCCAGCAAGGTCCGGACCCGACGGCCCAGGGCGTCGAATACGACGAGCTCCGCATCCCTGATCGCGGCCAGCTCGAAGACCAGCGCCGTCGTCCGCGTGAACGGGTTCGGCACGCACCCGAGGATCCGCGACGCCGCCGGCGGAACGTCGAGATCCGCCG
>WJJW01000220.1 GCA_014729455.1 Candidatus Eiseniibacteriota bacterium | reverse complement strand
GAGCAGAGCACCGCCAGATCGGCGGCGGCCCAGAGGCGCCGGCCGTCGGAGCGGTGCCCCAGGAACCGGACGTGCGCCCCCATCCCGAGGCGGTCGGTCTCCGCCTCCAGGAAGTCCCGACGCGGCCCGTCGCCGACGACCAGCAGGACCAGCCCGGGGAACCGTTCCCGGATCCGCGCCGCCGCCTGCAGGAGCAGCTCGTGGTTCTTCTCCGGCCGCAGGACCGCGAGGATCATCACGACCTTCGCCTCCGGCGAGACCCCCAGCTCGCGCCGCGTCTCACGCCGCCGGGCCGCCCGCTCCTCCGCGTCCGGCAGGTCGGCCGCGATCCCGTTCGGGATCACGACGATCTTGCGGGCCGGGATCCCCTCCTTCTCGATCAGGTAGGTGCGCTGCGCCTGCGCGATCGCGATCACCGCGTCGAGCCAGGGAAGGAACAGGCGGACCGAGCGGGGGACGCTCGCCTGGCCGCCCCAGCGACCGGTCGTGTGCACCGGCATGACCCGCACGCGCACCGGCGTCGCCGCCGAGGCGAGCATCCCGTGGAAGATCGCGTGCGGGTGGTCGAGGAAGTACAGGACCTCGTCGCCCCGTTCCCGCAGGAGCGCTCGCACCCGCGGGATCAGCAACGGGTCCAGCTTCCCGGGTCCCGTCAGGCCGTGGCGGACGGGGATCCCGGAGGCGGCGATCGACGCGCCTACCCTCCCCGGATCACGCAGCGTGAGCGCCTCGACGTCGAAGCGCTCCCGGTCCAGCCGGGTGATCAGCTCCTCGACGACCCGCTCGGCCCCGCCCAGGGCGAGGGTCGTGGAGACGAACAGGGTTCGGATCGGTCTCAACGGGATCGGGCCGGGATCACTCCGCGCGGTGCCCGGCGCGGAGCGGCGGTCCGGCGAGGGGAGCCATGGAGATCAGTTCCAGATACGCGAGATGACGTAGATGATGATCGTCGGGATCGCCACGATCAGCACGACGTCGAGCACGATCCGAGCGGGGGATCGACCCCGCTCGCCGGGGGTCGAGGGTTGGGGGCTCATCGATTGCCACCTCCTGATTCTTCGATTCCGAAAGAACGGCGCGCCAACACCGGATGGAGTCTACCGGAGATCGCCCTCCCGGGGAACGAGGAAGGAGGCGCTCAACGGAATCGAATCCGGATCTCCCCCCATCGGAGCGTCTCGACCGGGACCGGCACGTCGCACCCCACCCCCGAGGCGCCGATCCGGTCGCAGCCGGGCGGTCCCTGCCCCGGCAGGCACGGGGAATCCGGCCGCACCGCGTAGCCCCCGAGCTCCGGATCGCAGAAGAGCGGGTCGGCGACGATGACACGGTCCCCGGATCCGCAGTCGAGTCCGCCGCCGTCGGCGGACCAGAGGACGAGGCAGTCCAAGACCGGACTCAATCCCTCGCAGGCGAAGAGGGGGCCGTCGCGGGTTTCGAAGACCGAGCGGCGGGCGGTGAAAGCCAGATCGGTCAGCTCCACCCCCGCTCCGCCCGGGTAGATCCGGTTCCCGGCGACGGTCGTCTCCTCGATCGTGACGGGGGTCTCCAGGGCCCAGATCCCGCCCCCTTCCCCGGCTTCGTTGTCGACGAGCAGGGATCGTTCGATCACCGCCGGCTCGGATCCGTCGCCGCGCAGGTAGATCGCGCCCCCGTAGACCGACGCGTTGCGGGCGATCGTCGTGCCGACGATGACCGGACGGGCCCGGAAGCCGCTCAGCCCGCCTCCCTGGACGCCGTCGTTCTCGGTGATCCGGCAGTCCTCGAACCGGGCGCCCAGGTCATGATCCAGGCCGATCGCCCCGCCTTCGCCGGCGAGGTTCCGGGTGAAGAGGCAGCGGAGAAACCGCGGTGCGCCGCTGATGACGTAGACCGCGCCTCCGACCTCGGCCCGGTTCTCCCGGAAGATGCAATCCTCGAAGAGGCCGAAGGAGACCTCGATCCAGACGGCTCCCCCGTAGCGTCCCTGCCGGTCCGGCTCGCGGACCGGCTTTCCGATCCCGCCCGTGAAGGTCAGGCCGCGTACGGTCGGTCCGACCCCGGGGGTGTAGGGGACCTCGAGGGTCGCGCCGCGCTCCTCCGCATCGACGACCGTCCGCAGGGCGCCCGCCTCCCCCACGAGGGTGATCCGCTTCCCGCGGGTATCGAGCTGCTCGGGATAGGTGGCGGGGGCGATTCGGATCTCGTCCTCGGAGCTCGCGACGTCGATCGCCTCCTGGATCGTCCGAAAATCGCCGCTTCCGTCCGGAGCCACCCGCCAGATCTCGGCCCGGGGACCGGCCGTCTGGAGGAACAGGAGAAGGGACAGGAACAAGCAGGTCCGAATCATGAGATAAGTCTATCGTATCGCGCTTGTCGCTGTCCGAACCGGTTTGCTAGGCTCGCCCCGTTTTCCGGAAAGAGGAGAGGAGATGCAATGAACGAAACACCGCTGGGTGTCAAGGGAATCGACCACGTCGAGCTGTACGCCGGAAACGCGTTGCAGGCCTCGCATTATTACCGGACCGCCTACGGCTTCTCGCAGGCCGCCTACGCCGGTCCGGAGACCGGGGTGCGCGGCCAGGCCTCGTACCTGCTCGAGCAGGCCAAGGTCCGGGTCGTCATCACCGGCTCGCTCGTCCCCGACAGCCCGATCAGCGACTTCGTCAAGAAGCACGGGGACGGCGTCCGCGACATCGTCTTCGCGACCGACGACGCGGAAGAGACCTACGCCGAGGCGATCCGCCGGGGGGCGCTCGGGATCGAGACGCCGACGGTCGTGCAGGACGACTCCGGCAAGGTGATCCGCGCCCGGATCAACGCCTACGGCGACGTGGTCCATACCTTCCTGCAGCGCGACGGATACGAGGGCTGCTTCCTGCCCGGCTTCCAGCCGGCGGAGATCCCGGCGGAGCCGACCGGTCTGCTCCGGATCGATCACATGGTCGCCAACGTCGAGGATCGGAAGATGGAGACCTGGGTCGAGTACTATCGCAACATCTTCGGCTTCTCGCAGTTCATGAGCTTCGACGACAAGGACATCTCGACGGAATTCACCGCGCTGCGCTCGAAGGTGATGTCGAGTCCCGACGGCGGGATCAAGCTGCCGATCAACGAGCCGGCCGAGGGGTTGCGGCGCTCTCAGATCCAGGAGTATCTCGACTTCAACCACGGACCGGGCATCCAGCACATCGCGTTCCTGACCGGCGACATCGTCGAGACCATCGCCGCGCTCCGCGCCCGCGGCGTCCAGTTCCTCGAGGTTCCCGAGACGTACTACGAGGCGCTTCCCGACCGCGTCGGCGAGATCGAGGAGAACATCGACGTCCTCAAGGAGCACCGCATCCTCGTCGACCGGGACGACAACGGCTACCTCCTCCAGCTCTTCACGAAACCGGTCGAGGACCGGCCGACCCTCTTCTACGAGATCATCCAGAGAAAGGGCGCGCAGGGGTTCGGCAAGGGGAACTTCAAGGCCCTGTTCGAGTCGATCGAGCGGGAGCAGGAGCGGCGGGGGAACCTGTAGACGCCGGCCGCCGCCCGCGGGCACCGGAGGAGGAGCGATGCCGATCTACCAGGTCCAGGGAGAGATTCCGAGGAAACGTCACGTCCAGTTCCGCAAGCCGGACGGCGGCCTCTACTACGAGGAGCTGATCGGGAACCTCGGGTTCACCGGGCTCCAGTCTCTGGTCTACCACGTCCACCGCCCGACCCAGATCCGCGGGACCCGGCTCTTGCAGCGTCTCGACTGGGAGGTCGCGGAGAACACCGCCCTGCGCCCTCTCCACCTGCGGACCAGCGGCCTGCCCAAGGGGGGCGATCCGTTGACCGGACGGCGTCCCTTGCTCTTCAACCCCGACGTCGCGGTCTCCGCCGCGTTCCCGGACACGGAGCAGGGCTACTTCTACCGCAACGCCCAGGGGGACGAGATCGTCTACGTCACCGAGGGCTCGGGAGTCCTGGAGTCGAGCTTCGGGACGCTCGCCTACCGTCCGGGAGACTACCTCGTGATCCCGCGGGGGATCCTGCACCGGTGGCGGCCCGAGAAGACGGCGCACCGGCTGCTCGTCATCGAGAGCCGCGGCTACGTGCGGACCCCGCGGCGGTACCGCAACGATCACGGCCAGCTCCTCGAGCACGCCCCGTACTGCGAGCGGGACATCCGGATCCCGCAGCGGAGCGAGCCGCGCGACGAGGAAGGGAGCTTCGAGGTTCGGGTGAAGCGGGACAACGCCCTGGTCCAGTACGAGTACGCGCGGCACCCGTTCGACGTCGTCGGCTGGGACGGGACCTACTATCCGTGGGCGTTCAACATCGACGACTTCGAGCCGATCACCGGACGGATCCACCAGCCTCCCCCGGTCCACCAGACCTTCGAGGGGGACGGCTTCGTCGTCTGCTCCTTCGTGCCCCGTCTCTACGACTACCATCCGGAGGCGATCCCGGCGCCGTACCATCACGAGAACGTCGGCACCGACGAGGTGATCTATTACGCCAGCCGGGAGTTCATGAGCCGCAAAGGGATCGAGCTGGGCTCGATCACCTGCCACCCGGACGGGATCCCGCACGGTCCCCACCCGGGGACCGTGGAGGCCTCGATCGGCAAGCAGGAGACGAAGGAAGTGGCGGTGATGATCGACACGTTCCGTCCCCTGACCCTCGGGCGGGACGGCGAGGCGATCGAGGACGCCGACTACCCCCGGAGCTGGCTGGAGCCCTGAAGTTTCGCTCGCCCCGGGCCGGCGATCCGACCGTCAGTCCAGGGTGCGGATCTTCTGCCGCGCCTGCTCCGCCTCTTCGGTGGTCGGGTAGCGGTTCATCAGATCGCGCAACGTGTCGCGCGCCGCCTCGCGATCCCCGAGCTGCAGGTAGCTGTAGGCGATCTTCAGCAGGGCGGCCGGAACCTTGTCTCCGCGCGGGAAGCGTCGCTCCACCTCCCGGAACTCCTCGATCGCGGTGCGGTACTCCTGCTGCGCGTAGGAGCATTCCCCGATCCAGTACTGCGCGTTGTCCGAAAGGTCCGAATCGGGGCTCTTCTGCAGGTACTCCCGGAACCCGAGCAGCGCCAGCCGGTAGTTGCCCCGGTTGAGATCCAGGTAGGCGTTGTCGTAGATCGCCTTCCGCTCGATCGGGGACAGCTCCTCCTCCGGAGCGAGGGTATCCGCCGCACCGAACGAGGAGGGAGGGGCGTACGGATCCTCGGGACCCTGCTGGACCGGGTAATGCACGTCCGGCCGCTCGAAGGTGTCGTCGATCCGGATCCCGACCGCGTCGATGCTCCTCGTCAGCTCCAGCAGGCGGGTCTGCGAGTCGGCCCGCAGGGCCCGGATCATCTCCTCCTGCCGGGCGAGGATGCCGCGCAGCTCCCGGATCTCCTCGGTCAGCTTCGCCTGCTGCTCGGTCAGCGACGCGACCCGCTGCTCCGTGTTGTCGATCGCGATCGGCTGGCGGATCATCTTCGCCCCGTAGCAGCCCGACAGCACGGGGAACACGAGGACCCAGACCCAAACCGATCGTGATCGTCGCATGAGCTTCCGCCTTCCCCCCGCGCGCTACCGTTCGACGAAGTGGACGCGCCGGTTCTTCGACCAGGCCGACTCCGTGTGGCCCTGCGCGAACGGGCGCTCCTCTCCATAGCTGATCGTCCGCAGGCGCGACGCGTCGATCCCGAACTGGACGAGGTAGTCCTTGACGCTCTGAGCGCGTCGCTCCCCCAGTGCGAGGTTGTACTCCACCGTGCCCCGCTCGTCGCAGTGGCCCTCGAGGGTCAACATCAGGTCGGGATTGTTCGAGAGGATCTGCGCATTCTGCTCCAGAGTCCGCCGCGCGTCCTCCCGGAGGTTGTACCGGTCGTAGTCGAAGAAGACGTCTTCGATCTCGGTCATCGGATCCCGGTCCGCCGGTTCGTCCGTCTCGGGAGCTTCCGGCTCCGACGGCGGTTCCGGCGGCGGGGTCTCCTGCTGCGTCACGTCCGTGGGCGGCTTCGGCTTCTTCGAGCAGCCGGGCGCGACGACCAAAGCGCAAACGACGAGCAGAGCCGTCCATGCCCAAACACCGCGGGGTATCCGATTCATCGATTGTTCCCTTTCCGTCATTGCCCCGCGCGGACCTCGCGCGCGGTTTGCAGACTCAGCCCCGGTGACCACGCGGGATTGTATTGACCGCCGTTTCCGGCCGTCAAGGCGCGTTTACCGGTCCCGTTGGCCGCCATGATGAAGAGCGACCGTTTTCCCCCGTGAAGCTTCGAGTAGACCAGGTGGCGGCCGTCCGGCGCCCATCGGGGGTTCTCGTGGGTCCCCTCTCCCCCGGTCAGGCGCCGCAGGCTCCCGCCGGACGAGTCGATCGTGCAGACGTCGAACACCCCGTCCAGCATCGAGACGAAGGCGATCCGATCCCCCTCCGGGGACCAGTCGGGGCTGTCGTTCTGCTTGCCGTGGAAGGTCAACCGGCGCAGCGCCCCGCCGTCGCGGTCCATCACGTAGATCTGCGGGGAGCCGGTCCGGTCGCTGGTGAAGGCGATCCACGCCCCGTCGGGGCTGAAGGTCGGCGAGGTGTCGATCGACGGATGGACCGTCAGGCGCTCCGCTCGGCCTCCCCCGGCGTCGGCCACGAAGATCTCGGTGTTCCCGCCGACGCTCCGGGTGAAGGCGACCCGCCGCCCGTCGGGGGACCAGCACGGGGACGAGCTCATCCCGCTCGGCGGCGAGACCGTCCAGGTCCGGCCGTCCCGGAGGCTCAGGCCGACGACTGCGGCCTCGCCCGCCCCGAAGCTGGTGAAGGCGAGCCGGTCCCCGCCCGGCGACCAGGCCGGCGAGAGCAGGATCGTCCCGAGGTCGGTCAGCCGGCGATCGGCGTGCCCGTCATAGTCGATCAGGTGGATCTCGCGATTGCCGCCATAATCCTGGACGTAGGCGATCCGTGTCTGCGCCACGCCGCTCACTCCGGTCTGGTAGAGCACGACGTCGTCGCTGAAGGCGTGGATCGCCCACCGCTCCGGCGGATCGCCCAGCGGGTAGCTCTTCTCGAAGATCCGGGCTCCGGTCTTCGCGTCGCGGAGCTGGCCGTCGAGGACCCGTCGTCCCCAGGAGGTCCGGATCACCGCCGAGGCGATCGCGCGGATGTCGGTCGGAGGGGGCGGCACCCGCGTCCCCCCCTTCGGGCTCGGCCCCCGGCTGACCCGGAAGAAGTCGGAGAACTCGAGATCCTGCACCAGCACGTCCTCGGGAGACTCGCCGGTCGGGAACCGGATCAGACGGACGTTCTCGTACAGGAACTCCTCGACGTGGATCGGGATCTTGGTCGTCGCTCCCGCGTGGATCTCGATGTGCGCCTCCCCTTGCCCGCCGGCACGACCCGGCAGGCAGGGAAGGAGCGCGGCGGCGAGCGCGAGGGCGGCGAGAAAGCGTCGATGCGACACGGTTGCTAGTTCCCCTCCCTGAAGACGAACCGGAGATGGATCCCGAGCCAGTCGCCGTCGTAGTCCTGCGGCAACGGCGGCAGCGGATCGGCCATCGCCACCGCCCGGAGCCCGGCCTGGTCGAAGACCGCCTTGCCGGACGGCTCCTCCACGTAGCTGGCGGTGACCCGTCCGCGGCGATCGATCCGGAAGTTGACGGTCGAGGCGACCTCCCCGCCCGCGGTTCCCACGCCGGCGGGAGGCCTCCAGTAGGTCGCCACCCGGTCCCGGACGGCGAGCAGGTAGTAGGCGTACGCGGAGATCGGCCCGTCGGCGCCGATCGCGACCTCGCCCGATCCGCCCCCCTCCACCGAGACGCTCCGCCGCAACGCCGAGTCGGCGCCCGCCCCGATCGTCAGGTCGGAGGCCGCCTCGGAGGCGCCGGCGTCGCGATCGGGCGTCTCCTCCGCCTCGCGATCCGCCGCCGACTCCCGAACCGGGACCGGCTCCGCCTCTTCCCGCCTCTCCGGCTCGGGAGGCGGCGCCCGCCGGACCGGAGGAGACGGCGGCTCCTCCCGCTCGCGCGGGGCCGGACGATCGAGCGAGAGCCGGGAGGTCGAGGCCGACTGGAGCGAGACGAGCTGGATCGGGATGTCGGTCAGCCGGATCGACGGCCTCTTCTTCCACGGCAGGCCGATCATCGTCGCCAGGACGAAGCAGACGTGCAGCGCCAGCGAAACGATCGCCGCGGTCCGCATCCGAGCCGGAAAGCCCCGCCTGTCCTCGTGCCAGCGTCTGCCTCCTGCCTCCAGCGGCCGCGGGCGGCCTCGCAACCGCATCCTCCGCCGCTCGCGTCGGCTCCTTCCCCGCATGCCGGAGGCTACCCGCGCGACGGCGCTTCGGTTCCCGGCGGAGACGGCCTCCCCCGTCCCGCGCCGTACCGGAGCCGGTTGAACAGCATGGCGATCTCCTGGGCGCGCACCTCGGCGAGGTCCCCACGCGGGAAGGGGGAGAACGCTCCGGCGCCCCGCGTCTCGATCCGATCGGCCGCCCATTCCGCGAGCGCCGGCAGCTCCTCGGCCGGGCCTTCGCGGGAGAGGACCGCCGAGAGGATCGTCGCCAGCGTCCGCGCCTGCGAAGGGTGGACCAGCGCTCCGCTCGCTCCGAGGTCGACCTCGCTGCGCCCCACCAGCAGCTTCCGCGCGCCGACCGCCTTCACCCGCGGATCGCTTCGCCGCAGCCGGTCGAGCGGAAGCCGTCGCTCCGGCGGCGGCCACTCGGTCGGCGCGGCGGTCGTCCCCTCCCCCATCGCCTCGCGGATCTGCAACATCCGGGCCGTCGCGTCCTCGGCGCGGTAGGCGTTCATCATCAACGCCCGATCCGCGATCCGGAACGCCTCGCCGCTACCCCCCACGACGAGGATCGTGGAGACCCCGAACCGGTCATGGATCTCCCGGAGGCGCGCGAGCAGCGGCACGATCGGCTCGCGGTCCTCGTCGAGGAGCTTGGCCATCCAGGGATCGCGCAGCAGGAAGTTCGTCGCCGAGGTGTCCTCGTCGATCAAGAGGCAGCACGATCCCGCCGCGAGCGCCTCCAGGATCGCCGCCGCCTGCGACGTCGAACCGCTCGCGTTGCCGGTGGTGAACCGCGCGAGATCGTGGCCGCTCGGCAGAGACCGGAGGAACGGCCGCAGATCGATCCCCGTGATCGCCCGCCCGTCCTCGGCCCGGATCGCCAGCGCGGTCGGATCGCAGGCGACCCGCTCCCGTCCATCCCCCGGGACGTGCGGGTGCACCGCGGCGGCGAGCGCGCGCAGCAGCGTCGACTTGCCGTGGAACCCGCCGCCGCAGAGCAGCGTGATCCCGCGCGGGATCGCCGTGCCGCGGATCCGCCCGGCGTGGGGCAGATCGACCTCGGCGGCCATCTCGGGCGGGGCGACGAACGGGACGTTCCCCTCCTCCATCGGGGTGTCTTCCTCGCCGGAGCGGCGGGCCAGCCTCGAACCGTCGGCGACGAAGGCGACCCAGTCGTTGCGCACGAGGAGGGCGCGCAGGGCGAGATGGTCCTCCAGGCAACGCCGGTGCGCGTCGAGGGCGGCGGCGTCCCAGACCCGATCGAGCAGGGT